>CAMLKY010000363.1 GCA_946480545.1 uncultured Acidobacteriota bacterium | reverse complement strand
AGCTGCTGCGACTGATTGAAAGCAGCATTCAGCTCATTCGCAGAAACCTCTGTTGTTCGTTCGGGTGTGGTCTGTCGCAGGTACGCATTTCCGCGAATGTTCGAGAGCTTGAGTTTGTTGGCCGGATAAAGTTCCGCGTAGATGTGATCGCCCTTTAGAAACTCGGAGCCGTGTGTAACCTCGGCCCCTCCATCGATAAAGATTTTCCGGTTTGCCTGTTCGAAAACTGCCGAGGCCGATGTGATCTGCGTCGCCTTTCCTTCCGCGGTCGTGTTGATCCGGACCGCGTCTCTAAGGTCGAAACGATCTATATCACGCTCGTAAACCGCGACGCCCGAATTTATGTCGACGGGCTCGCTGCCATCGCGCACGGCATGGATCACGACGTTCTCGTACAGCTCCAGTTTCGTAACGTCGCGTGAACCCTCGGTCTTCTCCACCAAAAAAACTACTGCGCGACCGGCCGTAACGTCTGATGTCCCCTGGGTCGCAGCGATGTTCGCCTTCACGTCGCCGCGAAGCTCTATCGTCTCCTCGGGCTGGTTATAAAGTGCGTAACCGGCCTTGATCGACGCCTGCTTTATATTCGACGCGGCGAGCTCGGGAGATTCAAAACTGTCGATCTCAACATCCCTCAAAAGCTCCAGCCGCTTTTCGGCGATCTTGACCACCGCGCCAAAGGCCTTTCCACGAACGCCCTCGCGTTCGAATTCCACCCACTCGTCCACCGTCGCCGTTTCGTCGGCTTTCTTGTACATCACCTGTTCGGTACGCACATTGAGCGAATCACGGGTCGCGATGTTGACGTTTCCGGCAAAGTAGCCTGTAAAATTCTTGTTCTCTTCGGGAATGTAGATAGCCTTATCGGCCGTGATCTTGTCCGACGCGCCGGCCGGATCGAACACCTCGAGATATACGTTCTCGAGTTCCTGGTGATTGTCACTGAACGTCGTGCCCTTATCAGCCCTGATGTAGTACTTCACCACATCGCCGTCCATCTCACGACGCTCGTAGCCGTTGACGACAGCCACGACCTCCTTTGACAGCTCGGGCAGACCGCCCTTCATCCGGAAGTCGGCGTTGTTGCGCCCACGGTAAAATCCGATGCCGATCACGACGACGATAACCGCGAGCAGACCGATGGCGGCTCGGCGCACATATTTGGGAAGCTTTGCCCGAACGTGGAAGGATTTGATCTTGGTTTCTTTATTTTCCGGCACCGGGCTAATTATCCGATCTTACATCCTCGACAACAAGCTGAAGGCGTGAGTTTCCCTGCCAGATGTTTGCTTCGACGGTGTAAGCGATTTCGATGCATTCCCCTACCGTGAAGGTTCGCTGTCTTGATCGGTCTAAACCGTCCCACCACACAGCTTCAAAGCGGCGCCGGTTGCCGTCATCGAGCCACAACTTCAGGTGTTTTTCCTTTAGAACCCGGGGTTCGTCGCAGATAAAGAGTCCTTTCGTAGCAAAAACAGGCTTCGGATTTCCGGCGCCGAACGGCTCGAGCGCGTTCAATTCCTTCACCAGGCCGAGCGTTAGAGACTGCGGCGACACGCGCGCGTCTACCTTCAATACCGGCTGAAGAAGGTCTTCGGAAAGAGACGCTTCGGCGTAAGTATTCAAAGCCTTTCGAACGGCCTCGATGTTCTCCCGGCGAAGCTTCATGCCGGCAGCGGCAGCGTGACCTCCGAACTGCTCGAATAGCTCGGGGCAGCTCTCGAGTGCGTTCAGGAGATGATAGTCCGCGATGCTGCGTGCGCTGCCGTGCGCGTAGCCGTCTTCGACGGACAGCACTATTGTTGGACGGTGAAGGCGCTCGGCGATCCGCGATGCGGCGAGGCCTATCACGCCGCGATGCCAACCCTCACCCGCGACGACGATGAACTTTGATTGGGCGATGTCGCTGGTTTCGGCAAGAGCGAGCTGCGTGATCTGCTGCTGGATCGTCTGTCGCTCGCGATTGCGGCTATCCAGAATGGCCGCAAGCCTCCGTGCTTCGCCGAAGTCTTCTGCCTCGAACAGCTCGATGACGTGACGGGCGACATCCATACGGCCCGCCGCATTGATACGCGGCGCGATACGAAATCCGATGTGGTAGCTCGTCATGTCGGATCTGCAGTCCGACACTTCCATTAGCGCTTTCAGCCCGTAGTTCTTTGTGTTGGGCAGATCTTTTAGCCCAAGTGCGACGATCGCGCGGTTCTCGCCCGTGAGCTGCATGATGTCGGCGACGGTTCCGATCGCGGCGATCTTAAGAAACGCCGGCACGAGATGCTCTTTGCCGCGCTCTCGCAGCAGCGCGTGTGAGAGCTTAAAGGCGACCCCGACGCCGGCCAGATGCTTGTCCGGATAGTCGCAGCCGGGCTGGTTCGGATTGATCACCGCGAAGGCGTCGGGATTTCCGCGCTCGGGATCCGAGATGTGATGGTCCGTGACAATAAAATCGATCCCATTCTCTTTGGCCCACGCGATCGGCTCGAAGCTTCGAATCCCGCAATCGACACTGATCGCGACCTTGCAGCCTGCGGCTTTGGCCTCTTCAAGTGCGGGGATGTTGATACCGTAACCTTCGGTAAAACGGTTCGGCACGTGGAACTGCGTTTCTGCCCCGAGCAGTTTCAGCGTGCGCCGCAAAAGAACCGTGCCGGTCGTGCCATCGACGTCGTAGTCACCCCAAACAAGGATCTTTTCCCGATTCTCGATCGCCTTGAAGATCCGCGGCACCGCCTCGCGCATTCCCTTTAACAGATAAGGGTCGTGGAGGTGCTGCTCGCATGGGTTCAGGAATTGAAATGCGGAGTCGTAATTCTCATGTCCGCGCGCGATGAGCAGCGCGGCGACAAGCGGTGAGACGCCAAGCTCACCGGCGAGAGCGGCCGCCCGGCCGTGATCATGCTTTTGTATTATCCAGCGTTTCTCCAATGGACCAATTCCCTCAGGAGCAGGAGCTAATGAACCTGCGGGCTCAGGATCCCCTGCCAGAGCATTACCAGAATTACGATACCAAGTATGATGCGATAGATGATAAAGACGGCAGTCGAGTTTTTCCGCAAGAATGCCAGCAGGAACCAGATCGACGCATACCCAACGATGCCCGCGACGATCGTTCCGACGAGCAGCGGCATAAAGCTGTCGGCGGGCAGAATTTCCCACGCCTCTTTGAGCTGCAGAAGACCGCTTGCCGTAATCGCTGGGATCGAAAGCAGAAACGAAAAACGCGCCGCAGTTTCGCGCGTCTGTCCGGCGAAGAGACCGCCCATGATCGTGGATCCCGAGCGGCTGGCACCGGGCATCAATGAGATCACCTGGGCGAGCCCGACAACTATCGCGTCGCCCATTCCGAGATCGCGCATCTTTTTCCGCTGTTTGCCGACATATTCAGCAAGCAGCAACAGGAGCGCGACGCCGATCAGCATTATCGATATGAACCACAGGTTCTTCGTTCCCTCACCCTCGATCGTCTCCTTAAAGAGCAGGCCGACAACTCCGATAGGGATCGAGCCAATGATTACGAGCCACCCGAGCCACGCTTCCTGCGAGAGCCAGATCGGGCGGACGCCCCCGGTTCCGGAATATCGGCTCATCCGCTTACGAGTTAACAGCAGCCAGTGATCACGTACG
>CAMLKY010000362.1 GCA_946480545.1 uncultured Acidobacteriota bacterium | reverse complement strand
CTTAGCGACAGTGCGGTCACCCGATGAGAACAACGCCTGTTCGTGAGCAATGCGGGCAGACATGAACCGGACATCTACGTTCGGGATCTTCGACAACCCTTTGCAGACGTACTTGATACGACGCTTTAATTCTCTCTCGCCGCAGATCGCGTCCCATTGAAGCGGGGTGTTGGGCTTCGGCACAAAGCCGTTCAGCGACGGGATGATCTTTCCAGCCCGACCAAATTTCTTTCCCGCCTCGAGCATGCGGTCTTTGATCCGTTCGACGAGGACGAACATCTCATCCAGATCTTCCTGTGTCTCGGTTGGTAGCCCCACCATCATGTAGAGCTTCACGGTGAGCATACCGCGATCGAAAACGGCCCCGCAGATGTCCACGATCTCGTCATTGGTCAGGTTCTTGTTAATAACGCGCCGGAGGCGGTCCGATCCGGTCTCGGGTGCGACGGCGATCTGTTGATCTCGCGATTCGACCAGAGCGTCGAGAAGCTCATCCGAGATCTGATCGAGCCGCAGCGAAGACACCGTGATCCGGTATTCCATCGCGCGAAGCTCGCGCAAAATCGTGGAAATTTCCGGATGGTCGCAAACGGCGGTCGAGACAAGCCCGATTTTATCGGTCTTCGATCGCCACTCGGCCGCCTTGGCGAGGATATCCTTCGCCGGAACAACGCGCGGCGGATAGTAGTTGTAGCCTGCCCAGCAAAACCTGCAGCCCTGAGAACAGCCGCGCGAGATCTCGACAAGCAGTCGTTCACCCATTTCGGCTTCCGGGGACCAGACCGAAGTCGACGGACAGAAGATGTCCTGATTGACGAGAAAGTCGGCAAGCTCGGCCTCGCCGCGCTTCATCGCACGGCGGAGCGTACCTTCCTTCGGATTGACCGCAGCGAGCGCTCGTCCGACACGCTTGGGAACACCTTCCTCGCGGGGAATGTAATCGAACACGGTGCCGTCATCGTTATAGATCACGTCATAAAGCGACGGGATATAGAATCCGCGACCGAGCCGCGCGAGGGCAAGCAGGATCTCGTCCTTGGTTTCGTTTTCGAGGATCGCATCGACAAGCTGGTGCGCGAGGATCTCGCCTTCGCCGACCGCGATGATGTCGGTGAAATCTGCGATAGGTTCCGGATTGAGGAACGACGCCGCACCGCCCATGATGACCAGCGGATGAAAATGATTTCTCTCGGACGCCCAGACCGGGATGCTTGATAGCTGCAGCATTCGCGCCATGTTGAGGTAATCGGTCTCAAATGAGATCGAAAAAGCGACGACATCAAAGTCACGAACCGGTGTCTGCGTTTCGAGCGAGAGCAGCGGTGTTCCCGTTCGTTCGTATTCCTTCAGCTCACCTGGATCCGGCAGGAACACGCGCTCGCATGAGACCTCGGGGATCTGATTGAACAGCTCGTACATCGTATGGAGACCGAGATTCGCCATCCCGATCGAGTGCGTATTTGGATAGCAGAGCGCGATCCGCAACGAGGCGCCACGTTTGATCGTGTAACCTTCCTCGTTCGCGAGCTTTCGCTTATAGCTGTCTACGATGAAACGATTCATGAAAATTGCAATCTAAGAGCCTACCAGAGGCTTTGATCCCTGCCAAAAGAATGATGGGCGAAGCGGCCTCGCCCATCATCGTACATAACCGGTTTTCAGACCTTAAGCCTTTGGCTTCTCAGCCGGCTTCGGTGCGACCACATACGGCCGGTGCTGGACAACAAATGCCTTGTCGTCATAGGTCCCGTCACCGTCGATGTCGACCTTTACCTCGATCTTGTACTTTTTGCCCGGCTCGTGCGGCTGGTCGAGGTCGTAGGCGAGACTGTACTGGCTTCTAAGCAACGAATTGATGTTGTTCAGATAGGTCGGAGCCTCGGTCGTAAACGTCATCTCGTAGTGGGCACCGCCCGTATCCTTGGCAAAAGTATTCATCTGGCTCTTCGCCATCAGGAAATCCATTCGGTCCGGCATGCCCGGCATGGTGCTATTCGGATCCATGTAATCACAGTACTTCTTGCAGAAGAGATTGCCCGTGCTGATGATGTAGATCGGGATACCCGCTTCCTGTGCAATCTTTCGCGTCTCTCCAAAGCTGATCTTGCTGAACGTGTCGATCCCGGAGGCGACGACTATCAGTGCCCGACGTTTCGATTTCACATCCACCATCCCGGAATACTCCGCCGTACGAGCCTCCGACTTTTCCAGAACCACGGCGTCACCTTTGCCGCCTACGAGGGCAAACTTGATCGCATCATAGAGGTTGTTCTCGCGAAACGCCGGACTGTTTCTCAGTAACAGCTCGATCGTCTGCCGGATGCGGCCGGGATCGTTCGTAAAGTCCGTGATCGGCGTCGGGCGAATATCAAATGCGATCACCGACGCATAATCGTCAGGCGGTTTGATGAACTTCGACAGAAAAGCCGCCACGGGCCGGACGGTCTCGTAAACACCGGGATCGAAATATCCACCGCTCGCACGTCCGAAGATCTCGGTCCACTTACTGTACTCGAGCACGACCGTAACGGTGATCGGCGCTTCCGGTGTCGCAAAGCTCGAGATGTCACGCTTTACGCCGTCTTCAAAAACGGCAAAATTCTCTTTCTTAAGTCCCGTAATGACCTGGCCGGTCTTCTTGTTGAAGACGACCGCGTCGACGTTGACAATGTCGGTCTCAACCTTGAGGACGCCGCCTTCTTCGACAGCATTCTTCTCCTCTTCCAGGCGCCTGCGCTCCTCTTCTTCTTTCCTAAGCTCTTCTTCGGTCTTCGGTTTCGGTCGCTGATTTCGCTTACCGTCTCCCTTTGACGGATCGGGCCGCTGCGGACGCGACTGTGCCGCGGCAGGCAGGGCCATCGACGCGGTCGTTACCACAATGATCGAGAAAAGAGCGATCAGTCGAAAAAAGAGAGATTGCATAGTATTGTCCTTGGCTTTTAACTATCTGGATTAGATACCGATAGTCTGCTTTTGGTTGGTCAAAAGCAAGCCAAAGCCCTTATTCGCCGCCGTCCGCCGATATCTCGATGCGAACCTGAAACGCTCCGGTATTGTCGTTCAGATTCCCTTCATTGACACCCAGGAACAGCGCTCCGTCACGAGCTGCCGTAAACTCTCGTTCGGAACCGATATAAATAAAATCGTTATTGTCGTCTCCAATAACGGCGATCAGAGCACCCGTCGGAACGCTCTTAAGCAGCTTGTCGTTGTCTTCGACATCGTAGAGGCCGGACGGACCGGTCTTTTTACCGCCGCCGATCGAGACCTCGCCGCTGCCGCTGATACGGATCTTCTGGCCTTTACGCACGACCCATCCGGAGTTCGTCCATCCATTGGCCGTGTTGTCCGCCAGCACTTTAACGCTCAACTCGATGGGTTTGCCGACCGGCTTCTGAACCGGAGGCTGGATCGCCGTCGATCTCGTTGACGCCGGGGGTGTCGTATCTGCCGGAACCGAAACGACTGGCTCCTCTTCCTCTTCCTCAATTACCGGCGGCGGAAGAGTTTGCTGTGCCGGCTTTTTGTCCACAACCTTTACCGTAGGGATGTCCTGAGTCGTGCTGCGCGAGGCGGTGTAGATGGGCGGAGCATCGAAATCGATCGACTCGATCTCGCCCACCGAGA
>CAMLKY010000361.1 GCA_946480545.1 uncultured Acidobacteriota bacterium | reverse complement strand
CTCTATCACCTCTTGACGAATACGCCGCCCGAGGATGCGCTTACGCGTGCGATGGCGGTGCTTGCTCACCAGCCTGATCCGTTGATACCGGCGAATCGAATAGTCTCGGAGATTCCCGCCGGTGTTGCCGGAGTCCTACAGGTCGCACTTGATCTGAATGCGCCCCGGCGTCCGGCGTCGGCGGCCGAGATGCGACAGATGTTACGCGAGCACGAGCAATATGCTGCTGTCGTTGAGAACGCCGCTCGGGCAACGGCGCCGATCGCGCCCGACATATTCACACAGCACACGAGGTTGATGCCCGGCTCGACACAGGCGGCAGTACGCGGTACCGAAGTTAAGACCGAGATCCTGCCGAACCAGTTGTCGCAGCTTACTGCATTGAAAGCCGCTACTCCGGACACCGTCTCGCGGCGGGGAAGGGGCGTCGGCTTCGTGACCGGTGCTCTCGCGTCGCTGGCATTTCTGGCCGCGATCGCGGGCGGTGCTTACCTTTATAATCCGGAACTGTTCCGATCGCCTGCGGCAATCGAGACACAAACGCTCACGCCGGCTGAACCCGCGCCTCCCGTCGAGGTCCCGGGTGCAAATGCGGACGTTGCCAATGCGAATGTCATGACGGAGCCGTCTCCGGCAGCGGATACAGCAGCCCGCGCACCGTCGGCATCCGCCCAGGCGCGCGCTGGCGAATCGTCAAGACCATCGAGAGGTCAATCCGCAGCGGCGAATCCGGATCCGGAGATCGACCCAGGTAAGATCGTCATCGATGGCGAGACGATCTATATGGGTAATACCAAGATCACGCCTGATGGTCGTATCGAGACGCCGAACCGGGTGATCACCGAGAATGGAATCTCACCTCGCCAGCCTAACGTTCAGCATCCTCCGATACCGCCGCCGGATCTGCGACATCTTACTCCACAGCAGCGTCGGCGCGTGCTGCGCGCGCTAAGACAGAGCGGCGTACAGGTACGGCCCGCTCCGTCTCCCGAAGACTAAAGTTTCTCGCGATCTAGATCTCTTCGACCATAACCGCTTTCTTCATCAGCGTCTCGACAGGGAATAGGTTCTCGACGAACTTGAGATGAAGTCGCGTTCTGTGATCGGCACCGACCTGCCTATTGCACACCACTGCAAGACCTGAGAAGTCGAATGCCTCGCTGATGAATTTCACGCGGTCGCCGACGCCGACATCCATCGTCGTGAAGACTGCAGCACCGCTTCGGCTTACGTTTTCAGCTACGGTTCGTTCTCCACCAAGTGATCCGTCCTTACGATCGACAAGTGCGAGATACAAGTCTACAGGTTTCCAGAATCTGACATCCGCACGCTGCTTGAAAGCCGTTTTCGTTTCCGCGACGGCCCACATACCTTCGTCGTCGATGCCCGAGATCCGGTAACACTGCTGCGGGTTCGCTCTATAGCTGGCAGGAGGATTCTTTCCGATGAACGCAACACCCGTGTGATACGAGGCTCCTTCCTCGGTTGGCGCACAATGCTGCACCAAGCCCCAAACCCCGTATAATTCCTTGTCATAATCGTAACAGCGTAAGTGCGCGGGTAGCGGGATCATCATCGAGATAAGTGTTCCGACTTCACACGGACGCCCGATCTTAAAACTCGCGCCGGTAGCGGAAACGCTGATAAGATCAGCCGCCTCCTTCCATAGCCCCTCTCCCTTTTTTTTACCTTTTACAACTGCGTATAAAGACATAGACGTAAGATCTGCCTTTCGCCTCGGCAGCTCAGTACAAACTGACATTGACGATCTCCTTCATCAAATTTCAATGACGGTAACAGCGGATTAAACGATGTGATTACTCGATCCCCTGAAGCGGGAACATGTGGTCGATAAACTCGAGGTGCAGCCGGATGATCCCGTCGTCGCCGATGTGCTTTCCGCGAACGATGGAAATGATGCTCAGGTTGTGACGTTCGCTCTTGACTCGTAGGAACGCACCGGGTTCGACGTTGAATGACGTGAAAACAGCCGCACCGCCAAGGCTGAGATTTTCGGTTACGCTCACCTCGCTCGCCGCGACATCGCCATTTTCATCAAGCATCTCGAGCAGGAGAGATTCGGGAATGGCGAATCGGGTGTGTCGTCGCAGGTAGGCCGGCAGATCGCTCTCGTCCGGATTGTGTGCTGCATCGACGAGCTGCCACAGACCCCCATCCTCGCGGTTCGCAAGATCGTATAGTTTCGACGGATTGTCGATGTACGATCCCGGAGGGTTCTTGCCGATAAACGCAACGCCGACGGCATATGATTCGGCGACTCCGCCGTTGCTCAGGGGAACGCACCTTCGAACGAGGCCCCAGATCCGGTACTGCGGTTCGAGATAGTCGTAGCACCGCAACTGACGCGGCATCGGGACACTCATCACGAGCAGGCGACCGCGCTTCACCGGACGCTTTAACTTGAATCCCGCACCAAACGCGGAGATGTCTTCAAGACGAGTAATCTCGTTCCAGGCAAGCTTCTTGTCGACCTTTACTTCGACCCTCGCCGGTAGGGCCAATGGGTATCGTTGGATACGCCGATTATCTTGTTCTGCCGTTACGGTTGTGGACATATTGTGCTTGGGGTAAACCTTGCTCGGCGGAGGGTGATGCGTTCCGAAAAAGATTTGTGTTTTGAAGAATTTAGCGGGGCCTTGCGAGGGGTGGGCAAGTTGCTAAACAGGCTCTCCGCCTGTAAAATAGAGCATAACATCAAAGGGAAATTATTTCCATATTTTTTTAGTGCCCGCCGGTCACTCCGAGCTGCCGCAAACTATACAACTTTAAGAAGAAACGGGTTTAGCAAATGGATTCAATTCTAGAACGCAATCAAGTAAATATCGAAGACGAGATGCGCCGATCGTATCTCGATTACGCGATGTCCGTGATCATCGGACGCGCCTTGCCTGACGTCCGTGACGGCCTCAAGCCGGTCCACCGCCGAGTGCTCTGGGCGATGCACGAGCTTGGCAATACATTCAACAAGCCTTACAAGAAATCGGCCCGCGTGGTCGGTGACGTGATCGGTAAGTATCACCCGCACGGTGATACCGCGGTGTATGACACCGTCGTCCGACTCGCTCAGGACTTTTCGCTGCGTTATCCGCTGGTCGATGGTCAGGGCAACTTCGGCTCGATCGACGGCGACAATCCGGCCGCCATGCGGTACACGGAAGTGCGGCTGGAAAAGCTTGCGAATGAAGTCCTTGCCGATATCGAGAAGGAGACCGTCGATTTCCAGGCGAACTACGACGATTCGCTGTCGGAGCCGAAGGTGATGCCGACCCGCTTCCCGAACTTGCTCGTCAACGGCTCGGAAGGGATCGCGGTCGGTATGGCAACGAAGATCCCGCCTCATAACCTGACGGAGATCATCAACGCGACCGTCTCTCTCATCAAAAAGCCGGATATAACCATAGACGAGCTTATCAAGCTTGTTCCCGGTCCTGATTTTCCGACCGCGGGTTTCATCTACGGCCGTGAGGAGATCCACCGTGCGTATCGTGACGGCCGCGGCATCATTCAGATGCGTGCAAAGGCCGCGATCGATCGTGTCGGCCGCGGCGAACGCGAGCGCGATGCGGTAGTGATAACCGAGATCCCGTACCAGGTGAACAAGGCGCGGCTGATCGAGAAGATCGCCGAGCT
>CAMLKY010000360.1 GCA_946480545.1 uncultured Acidobacteriota bacterium | reverse complement strand
ATTCCGCCGCGATCGTCCCCAAAAAGAAAACCTCGGTCGGTACGGCTCCCGGTTCTGACTTTGGTTCGATCCTCACGGGCGAGATGTTCGCGCCGATCCTTCGCGAACACATCGGACAGTTCAACAAGGCTTTCCGGACTCGTTTGAACGTGCTTGCGGTTCCAAACACCTATTTCGGGGGCGATGTTTCGGTGGCGGGTTTGCTGACGGGGCAGGATTATAAGAATGTTGTAGGGCGCATCGTCGGCGACTTTGCGATCATTCCTAAGCACACGATAAAGTCTGACGAGCCGATCCTGCTTGACGGCATGTCAGCCGACGAATTGAGGTCGCTGTTCAGTGTCCCGGTTTACGATCTCGACATCGACGGTCTGATGACCTTCCTCAAATCACTAGCCAAGTAAAAGCGCCTCCACTTCTGCATGAAGGCGCTTTGACTACCGGCAGCCAGGACATCTATCTCGAAAATCTATAGACGATCACTCCGGTCACCTTAACCGGTTGTCCGGATAGAAGTGTAGGTGCGAACCGCGCGTTCCGGGCCGCCTGCTCGGCGCCCGGTTTAAGGAACGGGTGTCCGTTGATCGCACGTGCCGAGACGACATTGCCTCGTTCGTCGATCAGGATCTGGACGTTGACGTCTCCCGTCAGCCCGATCGCCTTTGCGTGCGGCGGATAGGGCGGCTTTGGAAGATTCGTTGCTTCTCCATTAACGACGCCTTTAGAGATCGTGACCGGACGTTTCGCCTCGGCCTTGGGAACGGGTGGCGGATCTGCCTTCTTTAGGATTTCCACGCTTGCGACCTCATTTCCTGATCCGGGATCGCCGGCCGAGCTCGACCCTATCGTTCCATCATTTTTCGCGAATCCTGATCCGTCACTTTCGGGCTTGTTGACGTCGAGGATAAAACGTCCTTCATCCGGGATCGCTTTGTGCGTGTTCGGAGTCGTGGAGATCTCACTCGGCGCCTTTTGCGGCTGGTCGACGCGTGCCATCAGAACCTGACGCGACGGCAGCTCGCTCTTTTGTGTGTCCGTCTGCTGCTGTTGCTTCGGCTGCTGCTTCGGTTTCGGAGGCTCCGGTGCGTCTGCCGTCACCGGCGCGAGCAACTGTACCAGCTCAAAATTGTCGGTACCAAGGTCGATCTCCTGTGCGTAGAGGCTTGCGACTACCGCGGTGGCAAACAGGATACCCACGACGACAGACGACACCATGAAGAATTTGCGGCGGGGCTTAAACTCGGCAGCGGCCGAATTCGATTCGATCAATCTGTCAAACATTTTAATTCCTCCTCATCCAAATGCCCGGTGCCAACCGTCCCGAGGTTAGACACCCGGAGGAGGGAATTGTTCCCGGCGGATGTGCTGGCGAGATTCGCGAAGGACGCAAACAAGAATCCCTTCTAGCATCCTTTCGTCGCGGATGTTTCGTGTCCGTTCGTGTGTTTCCGTGGTTCCAGTCTTCCAGCGCTAAGACTGAAACCACGAATCCACACGAAGGAACACCAACAAAGAGCTGCCCCGCGAAATACGCGAAAGGACGCGAAAAGAAGAAATCCTTCCTTTCGCGTCCTATGGCGTTTTTCGCGCCCTGATTCTTCACCTCCCAACAGGTCTCCGCCTATCTTAGACCTTCGGAATGCCGTGAGGTTTTCTGACCAGGGCACGCGTCATCTTCAATGCCTCTTCGAACGCGTCCTTGTCGAGCTGTGGATTGCAGTGAACTGCGCGGTCGTCGATGAAGGCGGCGGCGCGGGGTTTACCCTGGCCGATGTAAACATCCGTGTAAGGGAAGTCGTGCTTCTCGAGCCATTCGATCACCTTGACGCGCAATTGTCCTGGCGTGATCCGCGAACCTTCGAGCACGTCTTGAGCGCAGCGAGAAGTGAATATTGTGATCTCGGAGAACTTCGCGAGCTTCTTCATGAACTCGAGGGCTCCGGGGAGCGGCTCGCCAAAGTGATCGACGCCTCGCCACTTGTCGTACTTTGCAAGAACGCCGTCCAGGTCGACGCACACGCGTCTGCGAGCCGGTTCGAGTGCTGCCCGCCGAGGCTTGGACGGCTTTGGCTCTTCAAGCTTCTTTTTCTTTGCCCGACCCACCTTCGGCAGCTTCGACGGCCGGGTCGCCATCATCGCTTCAATCGCATCACCGCCCTCGAGCCACTCCGGCTCGCCGGGAACAGCGTCCCAGTTCCAGAGACGAGTGTAGTGATGGCGAGTGTGATGTCGCCCGGGCGTACGCAGGGTGTAGGGAAGATCGTCGGGGCCGACAACGCGCTTTGGAGGGAACTGTTCAGGCCTCCGAGGTAGTCCCAGATCCTGCCACTCCGACCGGATCTTGTCGGCGAAATCATAAACATCGGCAAGCGGGTATTCTTTGTCGAGCAGGACCCAGACGTGATATCCGCCGACACCGTTGCTGTCGATGAGCATTGCGTCCAGGCCCTGCTCGCGAAGCCTCTCTGCCCAAAGATGCGCGGCATTGAAATTAGCCTCGGCGATCTCGCCTGCGTTGGGCACTGTCTCATCGTGAAGATCGACATCGATCGCGAACCACTTTGCGGTGCTGTGATCGGAAATTGAATGAAGCCCGATGAGGTGCGCGGGCGATTTGCCGGAAAAATGCCGGTGAAGCTTGTTTAGCGTCACCATGTCCGTGCCCATCTTGCGACGTTCGGTGATCGGGAGCATCACAACGCCGATCTTTCCGTCTTTCAGCGTGTACTGGCTCCACACGTCGCGACGATTGACGAGCCGCTCCATCGCCCACTCGGCAAGCTGGTCGGCATAACGTACCCATTCGGATGCGATCCAGAGAAGACGTTTATTTCCGGCGAATTCAGCAAAGGGTGCGCCCATATTCGGAACTAGTTTACCGCCGAGACGCAAAGACGCAGAGTGCAGAGAGAAATTCTTCTCTCCGCCTCTGCGTCTCGGCGGTTAAAACTTCCTACTTGCCTACGCGCTCCCAGCCGCCAATGAAGTTTTTCGCGGCCAGCGCGTCGAAGAGCTTGCGTGCGTCTTTTTCGGTGCTCGCGATCTTGATGTCGCGTTCGAGCGGGTTCTGGCGATTAGGACTGAAATCCGTGAGATAAACAACAAACGCGGGAAAGTCGGGTTGCTCTTCCTTGTTCGTCTTCCAAAGCAGAAGCTTTCGCACCATCTTGTTGCCCTTCATGGTCTTTGTGTAGACCTTTCGTTCAAGCACTTCGCTCGGCTGGGCCTTCTCGATGTGCGCCGACTTGTCGACCTCCGGAACCTTGACGAGATCGTTTACCTGGCTGATGTTGACGTCATCGACGACCGCTTCCTTGTCCTCGCGAATGCTCACGAATTGCGGCGAGATGACGCTCACGAGCGGCAGCCGTGAGAGTGCCCTGTAGCGCTTACCGTCCCACTCGAGGACCATCCGGTTCACGGGGCCGCCGCGTGCGCGCTCAGCAATAAGATCCAGACACGAGATCTCGATCACCGGCCCCGGCTTGACCATTTCGTACGCGACGTAATCGTTGTTGACCGCAACATACTCAGACGGCGCGATTCGTTTGCGCAGGGTCTTAACAAACTCTCGGCGATCCTCATCGGTAAAGCCTCCGCCGACGCGAGTGAACTCGTGGAACGTACCGTCATCTCGAAGTACAGCGACGAGCA
>CAMLKY010000359.1 GCA_946480545.1 uncultured Acidobacteriota bacterium | reverse complement strand
AAGACGCGGTGCCCCGGTCGCTACTGGCTCCCGGTTCTGACAAGAGGCGGAGCCCCGGTCGCTACCGCTCGGGGTTCTGACACGAGGCGGCGATCCTATAACGGTCCATCCTCTCACCTTCTCATTCCCATGATCGTGAAGAGGGCGAGGAGGATAAGGACCAGGGCGATGGGGCCCAGGTAGGTCAAGAGTTCTATTAGAGAGAGATTAAATCTTGGGTGTTTCATTGTACTTCCTGAGTGAACCGATCTCACTTTGCTTTGCACACGAACGATTCGGCGCGGGCGGTTCCGCTGTCGCCGGGGGCGAATTTGCCCGGTGCTGAATTTCCATTTGCCTTTCGGCCGGCCAGGGCGATCTCGCGGTTGCTGTCGTCCAGGAACTTTTCGTGGAATGCGAGCTGTCCGTCCTTCACCAGCCGGCGGCCGCAGCTTATTACTTCGCGGATCTCAAAACCTTCTTTCGTAAGCACGAGTGCGTCGGCGGCCATGCCTTCTTTGAGACGGCCCTTGATGGTCAGCTTCAGCGCCGCCGCCGTGTTCGAGGTCACGAGCGGAAGCATCGTCTCGATCGGGATCTTGTGATCGACGATGCACGAGCGCACCTCGTTGAAGAGATTGTGCGGACTCTTGATCGACGCGTCCGACGAGATCGTCAGCTTCTCTTCCCAACCCGTGTGCTCCATGTAGAACTTGATGCAGTCGACTATGCCTTCGTCGGCTGTGTCGATATCGACATAGCTGCCGTTCTTCGCGAGATCGATGGCTTCGAGCATCAGCTTCTCGGTGCGCGAGATATGTGTTGCGTACAGCCATTCGGCGGAGACATTGTGCTTCTCGATCACTTCGCGGAGCAGCTTGAGACCATCCTCCTCTTCACCTACATGGACATGCGTGACGCCTGACTTCTTACTCAACATACCGGCGACGTGAACATCGTGCGCTAGCCGCGCAAGCTCATGCGCGGTCGGCTCGGACGAGCGCTCATCGGCAATGGCGATCTCGCCTGCGCCGATGACCTCTTCGATGAACATGATGTCGTCGCGTACGCTTTTCGTGATCGCCGTCGGCGGCATCGTATACCCGCCTGACCACATGAACGCGTTCAGCCCTTCTTCCTTGAGACCCTTAACCTTTGCGAGCAGCCCCGGCAGGGTTTTCATCGTCGTGTCCGCGCCGAGGCAGCCGACAACCGTCGTGATCCCGGCCGAGACGATCTCGGTCGCGGAGATCTCGGGTGTTTGCGATGCGAATCCCTCCTCGCCGCTGCCGCCCAGCAGGTGCTGGTGCGGATCGATCAACCCGGGTGTCACGATGCAGCCACTCGCGTCGATGACATCCACCTCGACGCCGATCGATTCGACGGCCGAGCGCGGGATCTCGCCGATCTTCAAGATCTGATTCTTCGCCATCAGCACCGATCCCTTACCGACGGGCTGCGGATCATATAGTTCGCCGTTCTCGATGAGAGTAAACACTAAACCTCCGAATCCGCTCCGGCCATCTTGGTCAGCTTCGGTGCGATGGGCTGGCGGTCACGCATGTGATATTTGTAGTCGCGCGGCAACACGTGGATGTCGACGCCGAACATCCCGATCGTCTCTTCATCCTTCCGGTACGGCAGATCCGAGTAGCGCATCTGGCTACCGTCAAAAACCGTGACGACGCCTTCGCCGATGACCTTGAACTCGCCGTTCCTGAACACCATCGCCGTCCGCTCATCAATGCCCAGGCCGAGCACCTGCGGGTAATGCGCGATCGCTGTGAGCAACCGGCCGTGACGCCCGCGTTGCGAGAAGTGGCTGTCGATGATCGTGCCGTCGATCATGTTCATCCCGGGCGCTATCTCGACGCCGCCGACCTTTGGCGGAGCATCGCTCTTTCCTGAAACGATCATCGAGCTCGACATCATTGCCGCACCGGCGCTCGTACCGGCAATCAGGATGCCATCCTGGAATCGCTGGTAGATGAGGTTGTGCAGCGGGGTGCCTCCGAGCAGACTCGTGACATTCAATTGATCGCCGCCAGTGAAGAACAGAGCATCGGCACGCTCGACCTTCTTTAGGGAGGCGTCACTGAACGAATCGTCGCGTTGTGCGATATCAACCACCTCGACGTGCTTGAGCCCGAGGCGACGAAAGAGATTGTTGTATTTCTTCGAGGCCCCTTCGCCATCGCTCGTGGCGACTGTCATGACGGTTATCCGCGGGTCGCGCTTATTTTCAAGATACTTAAGTATCTCATCGAGAACGTCCTTCATCTCGGACATCTCCCCGCCACCCGCTGCGATCAATATGGTATGTCTTCCCGGCATCGATACGACTCCTTGTTATCAAAACTATTGTTCCCTTCTCGCGGCACGAGAATCGGTATCGCTCCGAACAATCACTTTCCGTGCCGCTTAAGAAAATGGTCGGTAATCGACTCGACGTGTTAAGCATCACCCTTGTTAAGCGCGCGGAATCAAAACGAGATCGGTCAGCCAAAGTACAAAATCGCCGTGCGCCCGAGTGGTATGTTGTTTGCTCAACCGCAAGTGCAATCGAATTTTTCATTCGACTAAAACGGAGGAAACAAAAATGGCAACAACTAAGAAGTCTTCAGGCTCGAAAACGGGCTCGAGTAAATCGTCAGGTTCGAAATCCGCGTCGGGTTCGAAGTCAGGATCGTCGCGTTCGTCGGCGTCGAAGTCTTCGTCGGGCGGATCGTCGAGAAGCTCATCGGGCTCGTCGTCAAAGAAGACGACAGGATCGCGATCGACCGCGTCTAAGTCGGGTTCGTCGAAATCATCTACTTCGGGCTCGAAGTCGGGGGCATCTCGATCTTCGGCATCTAAGACCGGCTCGTCTTCAAGATCGGGATCGACCTCAAAGTCAGGCAGCTCGAGATCGGGCGGCGCCAAGACAGCCTCATCCGGATCGAAGTCGGGCGGATCTAAGGGCTCGAGAAGCTCGTCGAGCGGAGCGGCAAAGAAGTCATCCGGATCATCCGCCTCGAAGAAGAGCGGCGGCGGGCGAAGCGCGAAGGCGTCTTCGTCTTCGCGCTCTCGATCGGGGAACGGACGCTCGAAAGCCAACGGTAAAGGCTTGATCGCGACGGCGGTTGAGGCCGTGACCGGGATGTTCGCGGCTGGAAGTCCGGATGCGACCGAGCTCCTCAAGACCGACCACCGCAAGGTCGAAGAACTGTTCGCAAAGGTCAAAGCGAACGAGGACGGCAACAATGCCGCGACATTCAAGAAGATCAAGGAAGAATTGGATGTGCACGCGCACATCGAAGAGACGATCTTCTATCCGCACCTGCTCGAGAAGGGTGATAAGGAATTGAAGAAGATCGTGCGTGAAGGTCTCGAAGAGCATGGCCAGGTGAAAGACCTGCTTACCGAGCTCGCGGGGTTATCCGGAGATTCGCCGACATTCAAGGCTAAGATCACCGTCCTTATGGAGAACGTCGAGCACCACGTCGAAGAGGAAGAAGGCGAGATGTTCAATATGGTCGAGGACCAGATCCCGGAAGACACTCGGCAGCGACTCGGTTCACTGATGCTTGCCGAGAAGACAAAGTTGAAGAAGATGGGCGGACCGACAAAACGCACCGCGCGAGCGGCAGCAGGTTCGCGAAGATAGGACCCGGAACAGCAACTTCCCTTTTTTGGCTGAGAGGCTG
>CAMLKY010000358.1 GCA_946480545.1 uncultured Acidobacteriota bacterium | reverse complement strand
TTCTCTGCTTCCCATTGCTATCCTTGTGTTCGTTACCGTTCTCGGGTGCGGCCGATTTACTCGACAGGTCAACACGAGCGAGCCGAAAGCAGCTCCCGATTCGGCTTCGAACACTTTCACCCTGAGCGATAAAGAATGGAAAAGCTTCGACCTCGACCAAATGGACATAAAGGTCGAGCTGCCCGGCGAGCCGAGCGACAAGACGCCACCTGAATCTCAGTTACCCGCGGGCTACAAAGAGATCTTCAGCTCGATGCGAATTCATGCGTATGACAACGTGGATTTCGGCTCGTCGTACACGCAGCTCGTCCCGACGGGTAAACGGTCCTTCGATATCAAGGAGCTAGCCGACACGAGCATGGCGGCCCTCAAACGACAGGCACGCGATCTCAAGTATGAGCTCGAGATCGTGTCACCTTCGAAGGCGAAATACGACGGTACGTTCACTCGTAACGGACGGAGCTTCGAATTGAAGGGATGCTGCATTCGTCAAAAATCACCAGCGAGAGTGTGGGCCGTCATCACCCTCTATCCGAAAGACAATGCCGACGGCCGCACCGCTAGCCAACGCATCATCGATTCGGCAACATTCGCGGGGTCATCCGAGACATGCAACTAGAGATTTTGGATTTTAGATTTTGGATTTTGGATTGGTCGAGTAGTTACCGACGGGAGCGGCCGTGATTTTAGTTGGTTCCACTTGATCGAGAAACACTGGAACTACAAAGTCACGAAATCACACAGAGAATGAGTCAGATCACTGATCCTCGGTCGTGTCGGGCGGTGCGACGGGGCTGCCGTGGTGGGCGACGATCTGCCATTTGCCGTTACGTTTCATCCAGACGTGCGTGCTGCGGAACTGCATGTTCCTGACGCCCTTCACCGTCGCACGATGGGTCATGATCGCGGTGTTGCCGTGGATCGTAACTCTATAATCATCGGCCGTCACCATGTCTGAGTTTGGGGTGACACCGGCGAGATATTGGGTTTTGTTTTCGAGCTCCCCTCGCTGCGTTGTGCCCACGTAGTCATCCGCGACATAAACTGCTGCAGCCTTCTTGTCGCCCTTTAGTTCGGCCGACGTCCAGGCCTTGTCCATCTGAATGAGCCGGTCTTCGACGCTCCCCTTTTTGTACTGGCCCAACGCGAACGTAGAAATTCCAAGTATCAAAACGACGCTGTAAAGAATTACTTTCATGGAACTTTCGACCTCCTGGGATTCTCGCGGAGTGTAGCAGTTACCCGCGGCGAAGTTCAACCATCCTTTGACCGGCGGATTCTGCGCCGACGGCGCGGCTCAGGATCTAACTCAGTTGATCCGTGTCATCCGCGCAGATCCGCGGCAAAAATCAAACTCCCTGGTCATCACCTGGAGTTGAAAAATCGATTACGAATCGCATGCGGCGGAGGAAGGCTTCGTCGAGATCCGTCTTTCTGTTCGTCGCCACGATCACAACGCCCTCGTACGCGTCGATCCGCTGCAGTAGATATGAAACCTCGAGGTTGGCGTAACGGTCGTGGCTGTCTTTGACATCGCTACGTTTCCCGAACAGAGCATCCGCCTCGTCAAAGAAAAGTACGACGCCGTCCATCTCAGCCGCGTCGAAGATCCGACGCAGATTCTTCTCGGTTTCGCCGATGTACTTGCTGAAAATCCTGGACACATCGACTCGGTACAGATCCCGCCCGAGCTGATTCGCTATCACTTCAGCGGCGAGCGTCTTGCCGGTACCGCCCGGGCCAACGAACAAAGCGCGGTCGCCGGTGATCGCGCCGCGCCGTCCCTGTTCTATGATCTGGTCCAGTATCGCTGCCTCGTCAGCCGGCAGCGGCAAGCTATCGCGCGTCGGGACCGGATACGTGAACTTTGGACGAAACTTGAAATTCTTGTACGGATCGAATCGCCGCCTTCTGTACATACATTCTCCTGTCGAATCTGATGGTAACAAAGTAAGGTTTGGGATCGAAGAAACGGCGATCGAAGTTATGTCGGGGTCAAACGATAACCCCACGTAACGGCGTTGCGTCGCGTGGGGCCCGATTCATAAAGTTCTGATCTCCGCGTCTCGGCGGTTAATCTTCACTTCAAATTCTTCTTAAAGAACCCGAGTGTCCGTTCCCACGCGAGCTTCGCTGCCTCAGCGTCGTATCTCGGCGTCGTGTCGTTATGAAATCCGTGCTGCTTTCCTTCGTACATAAAGCTCTCGAACTTTTTGTTGTTCGCTTTCAGGGCCGCCTCATACGCTGCGATCCCGGCGTTCACACCCTGGTCATTGCTCGCGTAGTGGAACATCAGCGGGGCCGAGATCTTCGGAACATCCGCGATACCGGCCTGCCGACCGTAGAATGCGACGCCCGCGTCGAGATCGGATCCGAGACGCACTGCGAGCTGATTGACCATCCCGCCGCCAAAGCAGAAACCGACAGCACCGAGCTTGCCTTTACTGTCCGGACGGGCCTTCAGCCACTTCGCGGCTGCGACAAAATCCTCGGTCATCTTCTTGCCGTCGACCTTTCGGAACGCAACGGCTCCCGCCTCATCGTTGCCTGGATATCCGCCCACCGACGTCAGTCCGTCAGGAGCAAACGCCATGTAACCTGCCTTCGCCAGGCGGCGTGCCACGTCTTCGATGTACGGATTAAGGCCGCGATTCTCGTGAATGACAAGAACTGTAGGGAACTTTTTACCTTTTGCCGGACGTGCCAGGTATCCGCGAATGGATCCGTTACCAGCCGGTGACGGAACCGTCTCGTAACCAAGCTTCAGGTCTTTATCATCTTTCGGCACCGTCTGTGCCCAGGTGTAGTTTGGTTTCAGGCTCTCATAGATAGCGGCGACGGTGAGACCCCCGACCGCGAACCGCGCGGCACCCGCGAGAAACGCACGCCGGTCGATATCGCCGTGTTGATATTCATGAAATAGATCCAGTAATTCCTGCGGGTATTCTTCTGCGGTTTTTCGTTCCATTTTAACTCCTTTTTGGAAAGCATAACCGAAGCGTGTTAGTGACTTCAAAGGTACGTCACTCGGACTAATTCGTTCAGCACACCAGTAGCGGATGCTCGTCCCCGCCGAGGGGCGATACATTCGAACACTAGGAATCTCCTTTCGCCTCTCTCATGATCTGGGATAGCCGTGGATCGAACCATGCCTGCCGCCGTTCGAGGTACTCGCACAGTATTGGGCTTAGCACGAACTGGTCGCGCATGTACCGTTCCCACCATTCCGGTAACTTAGTACCCTCCCTGGGCAAGCTGGTTTCAAGATAGTTCGCCATCGCCATCGCGATCGGCAGCGCCTTCTTGTAGTTTGAATCTGTGTGTGCGATTTCCCTTCCCTCATAAAAATAAGGGTACATCTCGGGGTGCTCGACAAAAATGCTGTCAATCGCAGCCATCTGTGATGCTCCGGTGAGGTAGGCCTGAAGCCTGGCCTGTTCAGTAGCTTGAGCTAGTTGCTGGGCGGAGTGCGACGTCTGCTGTGCTGTTTGGTACGTTTGATATGGATCATAATGAGCGATAAAACGACCAGGAGCGTGCCGCCAATCTGGATTCCGATAGACCATTTCTCAAAGGTAGAAAGGCGACCCTTTGTCTTCGTCGTTATCACGAACGGTGGGTCACCGTTCTTGCGAAAAGTCGCCGAGCTTACTTCTGTCATAGTGGTG
>CAMLKY010000357.1 GCA_946480545.1 uncultured Acidobacteriota bacterium | reverse complement strand
AGCCCTGTAGAAAGCGCACAACGGCTGTATGCGTCCGTCCTTCTGTTCCGGAACAACGGCGCCGCAGTCATCTGAGATGGCCGCCGAAAGAATGCGGATCAGCTCAGTCGATACAAACGGATAATCGCACGCCAGCACGAATATCCACGGCGTCCTCGCATCAGCCAACGCAGCGTGGATGCCGCCCAGAGGACCGCGGTTCTCATGCAGGTCAAAGACAAAAGGAACCCCCGCCCCTGCGGCCTGAATGGCAAATTGTGATTCGTTACCCGCAACGGCAGTTATCCGTGCGTCGGGCAGGGCTGCGCGGATGGTGGCTATCGAATGCGCAAGGAGGCTTTGGCCATCCAGATCGACGAAGGCTTTGTCACGGCCGAGGCGGGATGAACGTCCGCCGATGAGAATGTACGAATCGACATTGGCCATCAACGTTCCCGGTCAAGCTCGAATGTGCCGACAAACTCGTCTCGCGGCCTGATCGAGATGACGATCGACTTCGACGTCGGCGTTGCGCTGCGGTCGGCGTGACTCGCGACCGGCACCAGCGGATTCGCTTCGGGAAAATAGGCGGCCGCACATCCGCGCGGGATGGTGTATGGAACTACAGCGAACCGCTGGGCGTGACGCTCCTCGTTTTCGAAATGACTCGTAAGGTCCACGAGCTGCCCGGCTCGCAGCCCACGTTCCGAGATGTCATCGCGGTTCATCATTACGACGCGCCGGTCGCCGTCGATGCCGCGGTATCTGTCGGTCAGACCGTACACCGTCGTCAGCAGCAGTCGGCCGTCGCCGAGCTTTTCACCCTGCAGAGGACTGCTCTTGAATTGCGCCTTTCCGGATGGCGTTTTGAACTGCCGGTCGCGCGGGGGGTTGGGAAGGTAGAAGCCTCCAGGAACGCGAACTCGCGAATTGTAATCGTCGAAGCCATCGACCAGCCGCTCGATGGCCTCGCGAATACGGTCGTAATCCGACACCATTCCATCCCAATCGACTGTCGACCGGTCACCGAGTGTCGCTTTAGCAAGCTGCGCGACTATCCAGGGCTCGCTTCGGAGGTGCTCGGATGCAGGCTCGAAGATGCCTTTCGACATCTGGACGTTGAGCATCGTGCTCTCGGTCGAAACAAACTGCTCGCCACTTGCCTGCCGGTCTATCTCAGAACGGCCCAGACACGGAAGTATCAACGACTGCTCGCCGGCAGCGAGCGCAGTCCGATTGAGCTTCGTGATGACCTGAACTGTGAGCCGGCATTTCTTTAGTGCATTGAAGACAAGATCGCTGTCCGGTGCCGCGCTCACAAAGTTTCCGCCCATCGCAAAGAACACAGTCGCGCGCCCATCGTCCATCGCGGCGATCGCTTCGACGGTATTAAAGCCGTCATGCTTTGGAGTCGCAAACCCGAATTCACTCTCGATGCGCTCGCGAAACTCCGGCTTCATCTTTTCCCAGATGCCTACAGTGCGGTCGCCCTGCACGTTCGAGTGGCCTCGGACCGGACACAGTCCCGCACCGGGTTTGCCGATCTGGCCGCGGAGCAGATGCAGGTTCACTATGTCCTGGATAGTGGCGACCGCCGCTTTGTGCTGTGTGATCCCCATCGCCCAGCAGGTTATGACTCGGTCGGCTGTGATGAACATGTTCGCGGCCTCGCTTATCTGCTGATGAGTAAGACCGCTCTCGGCGAGAATATCGCTCCAACTCGTTTGATCGAGGTTTACGATGAGGTCGTTTATCCCGTCGGTCATCTCGGAAATGAAGTCATGATCGAGGATGGTGCCAGGCGACGCACGTTCGTATTCGAGCACGACCTTCATCATTCCCTTGAGCACCGCCATGTCGCCGCCGATCCTTACCGGCAGATGGAGATCGGTGAAATGCGTCCCCTTGTCGGCGAGTAACGCCACCGGGAACTTTAGCGGGTTCGAATAGTGCTGCGGATTCGGCTGAACAAAGTTCATCAAGCCCGCTTCGGCTATTGGGTTGATCGAGATCATCTTCGCACCGGCCCGTTTTGCATCTTCGAGTGATGACATCATTCGCGGGGCGTTGGTGCCGGGATTCTGCCCGATTACGATGACGAGATCCGTCTTTTCAAAATCGGATAGACGAACGGTCGCCTTCCCGATCCCGATCGATTCGCCCAGCGCCACGCTCGACGATTCGTGGCACATGTTCGAGCAGTCGGGCAGATTGTTCGTGCCGAACTGCCGGACAAAGAGCTGGTAGAGAAATGCGGCCTCGTTCGACGTGCGCCCGGACGTGTAGAAGATCGCTTCGTCAGGCGAGTCGAGTTGATTTAACTGCCGGGCAATAAGCTCGAACGCTTCTGCCCACGAGATTGGTTCGTAATGGTTGGAGCCCGGACGCAGCACGACAGGTTCGGTCAGACGCCCCTGTGCATTGAGCCAGAACTCGTCCTTCTCACTTAGTTCAGACAACGAATATTGTGCAAAGAAATCTGCGGTGACATGTTTTGTAGTGCCCTCGTCGGCCAGGGCCTTTGCGCCGCTCTCACAAAATTCGGCGACCGTGCGCTTACCGTCGGGGTCGGGCCACGCACAGGATTGGCAGTCGATGCCGCCTTTTTGGTTCAGGTTCAGCAGACCGCGCGTCCCGCGTACCGGGCCCATTTTGCCGAACACTTGTCGCAGCGACTCGGTGATCGCGGTCTTACCCGCGGCCGTGTCTGGCGGCTTTGTCACATGAAGGTGTTCTTTGTCACTGCCCATACTTCAGCCCCAACTAGCTCGCACACTCGGCTCCCGGATTCGGAAACGCATCATGACGGTCGGGATCGTCAGGCCGATCGAGACACGCAAAATCTTTTTCGATGAGTATCGATAGCTCCTCGCCATTTCCGTTCGTCTCGATCCCGATCGCAGTGCCTAAAGCCCAGTCCCTTCCCGTCTCGACCGGGACGAGGACGGTGATCTCGTTGTTCTCGAACACGCCCTTGACGAGGTCCGTCTCGTTTGACATCACTAGCGAATAGCGAAGTACGCTATCGCCGAAATCGACATCTTCGACGATCCGACCCTCTGCTGCGAAACGTTCCACCTCGCTACGAAGGAGCCTTAGTCGGATAGAGTTTCCTTTGATTCGCAGTTTCATAAGTTTTCAAACGATCCTCGATTTTCCGGTATACACGTTGAACGAATCGGCGCGAACGAATCCGACAAGTGTCATACCGAAATCATCGGCGAGCTCCACAGCCAGGCTGGACGGAGCTCCGACCGCGAGCATGACTGGGATCGATGCCATCAGTGCCTTCTGAACAAGCTCAAAACTTGCGCGCCCGCTGACCACCAGGATCTTTTCGCCCAATCGCGTCTCGCCTGAGAGAAACTTCGAACCTATCAACTTATCGAGAGCGTTATGGCGTCCCACATCTTCGCGAACGATCTCCAGCTCACCCAGTGCATTGAACAAGGCGGAGGCATGCAGGCCCCCTGTTTGATCGAAAACATGCTGCGATTCGCGCAGGCGTTCGGGAAGAACGCGGATCAAATCCGAATTGATGGTCGGGATGTAGGGATCGGCCAGCTTCGCAGCTCCCGTGTGAAGCGCCTCGATCGAGCTCTTGCCGCAGACGCCGCAGCTCGACGTCATGTAGAAATTGCGCTCGAGGCGCTTGAAGTCGACGGGCACGCCCGGCGCGAGCTCGACGCGCACCAC
>CAMLKY010000356.1 GCA_946480545.1 uncultured Acidobacteriota bacterium | reverse complement strand
TCTATAAGAAGGAGAAGATCAATCCGCTTGCGGGCTGCTGGCCGATCCTGATCCCGATGCCGCTCGTGAGTCTGACTGTGAAGATCCTCGGTGAGCAGATCCATAAACGGTTCGAGAAGATCCAGGAATTCTTCTCGGATATCACTGCCCGCGCGCAGGAGAATCTGACCGGCGTGAGGGTCGTGCGCGCCTATGCGCAGGAAGACGCCGAGATCGAACAGTTTCAGGTGCTGAATCGCGAGTACGCGACGCGCAATCTGCAGCTCGTAAAGTTCGCGGCAGCGATGCGACCGCTGCTGTTCTTTTTTATCGGGCTGGGGTTTGTGATCATCGTTGCCGTCGGCGTACCTATGGCGGTGAGAGGTGAGATAACTGCCGGTGATTTCACATCTTTCATTCTCTACCTCCAGCGGATGATCTGGTATCTGATCGCACTCGGCTATGTGGTGAACCTCTACCAGCGGGGGACTGCCTCGCTGAAGCGCTTCAACACCGTGCTCGAGGCAGTTCCTTCGATCAAAGATTCGGACGAGGCCCGTGAGCAGCCACCGATCAAAGGAGAGATCGAATTTCGCGATCTCAGTTTCGCTTACAACAGCGAGCCCGTGCTCGAGAACATCGATCTAAAGATCGAGCAGGGTAAGACGGTAGCCTTTGTCGGAAAGACCGGGAGTGGAAAGTCGACGCTCGTAAGTTTGGTTCCGCGTCTGATCGACGCTCCGGCTGACACTGTGTTCATCGACGGCATCTCGATCCGTCGATATCCGCTCGACCAGCTCCGTCGTGCCATAGGCTTTGTGCCCCAGGAGACGTTCCTGTTCAGCGACACGCTCGCGGAGAATATCGCGATGGGAGTGGAGGGCAGCTTACCGCCGAGACGCGGAGACGCAGAGGCTAAGAAATTGTCGGGCGGTGACGCACGCAGCACTATCCCATCCTCTGCGTCTCCGCGTCTCGGCGGTTCGATCAGTGTCGAAAAAGCCGCGGACGTAGCGGGGTTGGCAAAGGACATACGAGATTTTCCGAACGGTTACGAGCAGCTTGTCGGTGAACGAGGCATCACGCTTTCGGGCGGCCAGAAGCAACGGACCGCGATCGCGCGGGCGGTAATGCGAGATCCGCGAATTCTGATCCTGGATGATTCGCTTTCGGCGGTCGACACGTATACCGAAGAGCAGATACTCCACAACCTGCGCGACATCAGGCAGGATCGTACGACGCTCATCGTGTCGCATCGTGTCTCAACGATCCGCGATGCGGACCTGATCTGCGTGCTGGACGAGGGGCGTATCATAGAACGCGGTACGCACGAAGAATTGTTGGCGCTTGATGGCGAGTATGCCGAGCTGTATGAAAGGCAGTTGCTCGAGGAGGAGTTGGAGGCAACGGATTAGGTCGGCATTCGCGCAATGATCGCGATTGCCTTTGAGACTCTTCCTTCGTGTTCGTTCGTGTGGGTTAGTGGTCGCAGCTCGTATGAGAAATCGTGGAACCACTAACCCACACGAAAGAACACGAAAAGATATAGACCACTATGACGAAGGGAAGACCAATAAAAGTCGAGTATAAAACGCTGGTTGTGATCTGGCTCGGGCTGCTGATCTCGCAGCCGCTATTTCTTATCGTCGTCTATTTCGCAAAGCCGGGGCTTCTGACATTTGACACCACGCGGCCGTTCTTTGGGGATGAGCCTCTCATTACCCTGGCATTCGCCGCGTCGGCGCTTGCATTCGTCATCCTGTCATTCGTCCTCGGTCGCCAACACATTCGTCGCGCCGTTGAGGATGGGGATGCGGGGTGTGTTCAGAGCGGACTCCTACTCGGCTGCGCACTCAGCGAGGTTTCTTCTGTTCTCGGGATCGTCCTGGCTATCGTTTTCGAGCACCCATACTTTTATCTCTGGATCGCTCTTGGAACACTCGGCATATTGCTGCACTTCCCACGAAAAGGAAACCTCGATGCCGCGAGCTACAAGACTTTGTAATCAGTGACAAAATTCTTCCGCCGAAGAAACCTTTTCCCGACTTGCGGTGTCTAACTCATCGTCTACCCGCGGTTATTAAAACTTGGCTGCCCTTATCCGGGCGGCATTGATCAATCTGCAGCTTAGGAGTGATGTATGAGCAAAGTTCTATTTTTGCTGTTGGTATCAGTGTGCGCGTTTTCGGCGATGGCACAGTCGCCAGGGATGCCTGATGTAACGCAGGGCTCGCTGTTCGCACACGGAAAAAAAGGAAACGTACGTGGCGAATGCCCGTTGAAAAGCACGAGTGTCAAGACCGACATCGCGGGCTTTATGGCCCGGGTTCGCGTACGCCAGGAATTTGAGAATCCGTTTAGCGAGGCGATAGAAGCGGTTTACACGTTCCCGCTTTCGCAGAACGGCGCCGTCGATGACATGACGATGACGGTCGGATCGCGCACGATCCGGGCGGCGATCATGAAGCGCGACGAAGCACGTCGCGTATATGAATCAGCCAGGGAAGAAGGACGCAGCGCAGCACTCCTCGATCAGGAGCGTCCAAACATTTTCACGCAGTCGGTTGCGAACATAATGCCCGGCGAAAAGATCATCGTCGAGATCAGTTATGTTGAAACACTCAAGTACGAGGACGGCGCATATGAATTTGTTTTCCCGATGACGGTTGGCCCGCGATACTCGCCGGGTTCGGTCACGGACGCCGCGAAGATAAAGCCGGCGTACGCGAAAGAACGTCCGAGCCACGATATTTCGATGGAGGTCAATCTCAATGCAGGCGTACCGGTTGAGGAGATCCGATCGTCGTCGCACGAGATCCAACAGACAAATCACACACCTGCCCGGGCGCAGATCGTGCTAAAGACCGGATCGACGATCCCGAACAAAGATTTTGTCCTGCGATATGACGTGACGGGTGGGAAGATCCGGGACGCTCTCATCACGCATCGTGGAGAGCGTGGCGGATTCTTCACACTCCTGCTTCAGCCACCGGACCGTTTTACGACCGGAGAGATCACGCCGAAAGAGATCGTCTTCGTACTCGACACGAGCGGTTCAATGTACGGCTTCCCGATCGAGAAAGCGAAGGAGGCGATGAAGCTGTCGCTCGAAGGGCTTCACCCAAACGACACATTTAATCTGATCACCTTTGCCGGAGACACGAGCGTTTTGTTTCCGGAGCCGGTTCCGGCAACACAGGGAAATCTGGAACGTGCCCTGGCGTTCCTTGAATCGCGGCAGGGTGCTGGAGGAACCGAGATGATGAAAGCGATCAAGGCGGCCCTTGATCCGAGCGACTCCAAAGAGCATCTGCGCATAGTGTGCTTTATGACTGACGGTTACGTTGGGAATGAAGCCGAGATAATCGCCGAGATACAACGCCATCCCAACGCGCGCGTCTTCTCATTCGGAATCGGAAACTCGGTGAACAGATATCTGTTGGACAAGATGGCCGAAGCGGGAAACGGTGAGGTCGAATATGTCTCGCTCCCGGACGACGGCTCGAAGGCTGCGAAGAAATTTTACGAACGTGTGCGGACGCCGCTGCTAACCGACATCACCGTCGATTGGAACGGGATGCCTGTCGCGGACGTCTACCCGCGCAAGGCAGGTGACCTGTTTTCGGCTAAGCCGCTGATCATTCATGGTCGGTATACAAAAGGCGCGACCGGCGTCGTGCGAATAAAAGGAAAGATGGCGGGGCAGG
>CAMLKY010000355.1 GCA_946480545.1 uncultured Acidobacteriota bacterium | reverse complement strand
GGAAGCTTGGTGAGCTCGAGTCCTTTCTTCCGCCGAAGAATTCGAAATCGATGTTCAACGTCCTGGGGAATCCGCATGAGGAGCTGACGTGGATCACGAACGACCTTCAAGCGGCCCTTCAAAAGGCGAAGCTCGAGAATCGCAAGGTGTTCGTCGACTTCACGGGTTACACGTGCACGAACTGTCGCTGGATGGAAGCGAATATGTTCGTACTGCCCGAAGTCCGGGCCGAGATGGAAAAGTTCGTGCTAGTGAGTCTCTACACCGATGGCGAAGGCGATGTTTACGAGCGCCAGCAGCAGTACCAACAAGACACATTTCAAACAGTCGCCCTGCCGTTCTACGCTGTACTCGACGCCGAAGGGAAGCCGCTCTCGACGTTCCCAGGTCTCACCCGCGACCCAGCGGAGTTTACTGAGTTCCTGCGGGATGCGAATAAATAACACGTTGCGGATTTCTCCTGTGCTTCCGTGTTTTCTCTGCTTTCGGGTGGTTTCCACCTGTCAAACATTAACCACAGAATTCACCGAACGCACCAAAGAAACCGGGCGACCGGAGACTGGATTGAATCCTGAATTGGTAATAAACTGCGAGACAATAGCTAACCTTCTGGGTAAAGATGAATAGAATCTCGATAGAACAACTGGTAAATGGACTTTGTGAGATCCCGGACGAGCTGTTTGTTTGCGAACCGGTATACGACTTTCTCAATGAAAATCCGATCGCTGTCGATTCGATACAGAAATACTTGTTTTGGAGCTCGAATTTCTACACTCGCAACCTGATCTATAAGGACGAGCGGTTCGAGATGATGGCGATCTGCTGGGAATCGGGTCAGGTGTCCCGGGTGCACAATCACTGTGATCAGCGATGCTGGATGACCGTTCCTGTCGGCCGATTAAAAGGTCAGAACTTTGCCGTAGACGAGATCGATGAGTCTCGCGGTTACTGCAAGCTCCGGGAGACCGATACCTTCGAGTTGGCCGAATGTCTGGCCGCGAAGGTCGAGCTCGAAGAGCCCATCCACCAGATACTCAACTTGCCGGAATATGGCGAACGGGCCGTCAGCATTCATATCTATTCCAAACCCTACGATCACTGCATTTCATATTGTCGCGACACCGATACCTTCAAAGACGTAAAGCTCTTCTACACCAGCGTCGATGGACGGCTTTGCGACGGAATGACACTATGAACTTCTAACTAGTCACTATCCCCTGGAGAGAATCGATTGCTACAGTGGATAGTTAGTAGTTTCAAGTTCGTAGTTACTGAATGTCTACAAGGGCACGTCTGATCTTGGGTGCGATCTGCGCCATCTACATCGCCGCGCGGATCTGGCGACTTGATGAATCGTGTCTCTGGTTCGACGAGATCTTCAGCGTTCATGCGGCCGAGCATCCGTGGAGCGAACTGTTCTCTTTCATCGCAAAAGACCTGATCCACCCGCCGCTCTTTTATATGCTCCTCAAGCTCTGGATCGGCATCGGTGGCGAAAGTGTTTTTTGGTTGCGGCTCCTTCCCGTCATCTTCTCTGTACTGGCACTTATCCCTTTCGTATATCTCGGCAGGGAACTTAAGTTCTCGCCGCCGGTGATGATCATCGCGACGTCTCTGTTCGCGGTGAACGGAGCCCTCATCAAGTACACGCAGACGCTGCGAATGTACTCGATGCTGATGTTCCTCGCTCTTCTGTCGATGTGGCTCTTCGCACGATACTTCAACCGCGGGAAGAGCTTCATACCGCTGGTCATCGCGAACCTGCTGCTGATCTATACCCACTATTTCGGATGGCTCGTGATCGCAACCGAGATCGTTGCGATCCTTTGGTTCCAGCGCATCAAGTGGCGAAGAGTCGTGGTGATGTCGGGTATTCTCGCGGTCGCATATGTGCCGTGGGTTATTGCGGTCGTGAATGCGGCAAAGCATGGTTCGAGCCTCTCGCAGAATATCGCGTGGCAATCAAGGCCCGGCATTCGTCAGCTCGTAACCTTCGCGACCGATCTGGTCGAGCCGTTCTATTTTCAATCGAGCAGCGCCGAGCCGGGATCGATCTACTTCGTATCGCTCCCGCTGATCCTGATATTTCTAACGGCCCTTATCCTGTATTTCATGGGATGGAAGAATGAAGAACGGAAACAACACGTGTATCTGCTCGTATTCTTCGCTGCTTTTCCGCTGATCGTGGCATTTATCGCGAGTTGGTTGCTGCCCCATTCGGTATGGGGAACCAGACACCTGATCGTTATATTTCCACCGCTGATGATCCTGACGGCGCATGCGATGTATCAACTGTCGATCCCGGTCGCGCGCGTGGCGATAGTCTCGATTGTCGGCGCGCTTTCGATCGTCGGTTTCGCCGTCGACGCGAGCCGGGCCGCACCGAATCACGTCTGGTGCGAATGGAATAATGTTGCGAATCGGATCAAAGAGGCCGACGCCGGAAATGCCAACGCCGTGAAGATCTACACTTTCGAGAATCTGGTCGCCTACCATTTGTGGTTTGCGCTGCGCGACGCGCCGAGGTTCCAGGTAGACGTTGTGAGAGGTGTCGATGTCCAGACCGAAGATGAGGCTTATTTTCTCCCGCGAGGTTTTGATGGCGTGGATCAGATCGGTCCGGAACAGATCAACGATGAAGAGATGTGGTTGGCATTTCGGACTTGGCGCCGTGACGGTCCGCGACCTCTCCTAAAGTTCTTCGAAGGTCTTGATTACAAAAACTGTTCGAACAATTTACCGGCTGGCGTGCAGTACGGGCCGATCGAGGTTTTTTCCTTAAAGATGCGGCGCGGGAAATGCCCGTAAAGCGATTCCAGCTAACGCCTCTTCCACCGCACGCCGTCTTTTGTATCCTCGAGTACGATCCCTTTCTCAGCAAGAAGATCGCGAATCTCATCCGAGCGTGCAAAATTTCTTTGACGTCGTGCTTCCTGGCGTTCTTCGACAAGCGCCTCGATCTCTGCATCGAGCGATGCATCTTCGGATTCACCGAATATCCCAAGCACAGAATTGAACTTCGCGACTGCTTCAAGCACTTTCTCTCGATCTTTCGACAAGAGTCCATTTCGGGACATTACGGTATTGATCTCCCGCACCATGTCGTGGATCGCGGCCAATGCGGCGGCGGTGTTGAAGTCATCGTCCATCGCAGCCTCAAAATCTTCCAGAGCCTTCGTGACGATCGACGAAACTTCCTGATCCTCGCCTTCCGCTGTCTTGGCGCCCGTCACAAGCGAGCGAAAATTTCGAAGTCGTTCCACGGTAGACTCTGCGCCCTGTAATCCTTCGAAGGTGAAGTTCAACTGCTTTCGCGTCGGAACGCTCAGCAACAAGTATCGGATCGCGAGGGCCGAATAGCCCTGTTCGCGAAGGTCGCGAAACGTGAAGAAGTTTCCTTTCGACTTCGACATCGTGACGTCGTCGATCTTTAGAAACTCGCTATGGATCCAGTACCGCGAGAACTGTTTCCCGGTCGCACCCTCGCTCTGTGCGATCTCGTTCTCGTGATGCGGAAACTGCAGATCCTGACCGCCGGCGTGAAGATCGAGCGTCTCGCCGAGATATTTCATCGACATCGCAGAGCACTCGATGTGCCATCCGGGGCGGCCGCGTCCGAACGGAGCGTCCCAGCCCGGCTCCTCGTCTTCGCCGACGAGCTTCCACAACGCGAAGTCGCGGGCGTCCTCTT
>CAMLKY010000354.1 GCA_946480545.1 uncultured Acidobacteriota bacterium | reverse complement strand
CGCTCCAAGTACTGACGAAATCCGCGATCCGCAATCCGCAATCCGCAATCCGTTTGACTCCCTCGTCTCCACACTCGACGAACAGCTTCGGGCGTATGTTGTGCGGGTTGAGCGTCTGACACCGACGATCGTCGATGTCGTCGTCAAGGCTCCTCTTCAGGCTCGAAAGTTCGAACCCGGACAATTCTACCGGCTTCAGAATTTCGAGACATCGGCTCCGATCATCGATGGTGTGCGACTGGTGATGGAGGGGCTTGCTTTAACAGGCGCCTGGGTCGATGAGGAAAAGGGCCTGCTCTCGATGATCGTCCTAGAGATGGGAACGTCGTCACGTCTCTGCTCGCTTCTCAAAGAAGGCGAAGAGGTCCTGGTGATGGGTCCGACTGGAACGCCGACCGAAATACCGGAGAACGAGACCGTAATGCTTGCCGGAGGCGGACTTGGAAACGCGGTGCTGTTCTCGATCGCCCGTGAGCTTCGTGAAAAGAACAATCACGTGCTCTACTTCGCGGGTTATCGAAACGGTATCGATCTCTTCAAACGCGAGGAGATCGAAAACGCGACCGACCAGGTGGTGTGGGCCACCGACTACGGTGATGAGATCCACCCGAATCGTCCACAGGACGCGCACTTCCGGGGCAATATCGTTCAGGCGATGGTGGCGTATGCGGAAGGCAGGCTCGGTGATACGAAGGTCGATCTCGGACAAGTCGACCGCATCATCGCGATCGGTTCAGACCGGATGATGAACGGTGTTCGCGAAGCACGCCACAGCTCACTAAAGTCATTCCTGAATCCGCAACACACGGCCATCGGCTCGATCAACTCTCCGATGCAGTGCATGATGAAAGAAGTCTGCGCCCAATGCCTGCAGCGACATGTAAATCCGCACACCGGCGAAGAGTTCTTCGTCTTCTCATGCTTCAATCAGGATCAGCATCTGGACTTTGTTGATTTCAAGAATCTGAACGAACGCCTAAAGGCGAACAGCATCCAGGAGAAGCTGACCAACATGTGGCTCGATCTGGCGTTTGGACGTGATGAGTTCAAGCGCCTGTACGGCGATGCGAAGTCCAGCTCGAACTGATCTGCCTGTCTACGTGATCTGAATTCCCTTCTGGATACGCGTTAGATGGTTGGCAACCTCATACACTTACAAATCAATGCGCGCGAAAATTGCCGTTACGACGTGGTTCGTTATCACGAGCCTTCTCTGCTCTCCGTTCTCACTCATCGCCCAAGACACGATCGATGTCGTCGTGGATGACAGAGTCGACGCTAAGATCTACAAGTCCGTTGCCGAGCCGGCCGAGTTGTCTGTTCTGCTTGAAAGGCTCTTTGGCAGCCGGGCGCCAGAGGCGTCGAGTGCGCTCGACGACGGAAGTAATGAATTGCTTTCAGCAGTCGAAATAGCCGCCGAAAAACGGGCGGCAGAGAATTTGGACGCCCAGATCACCGAGCGACGCGACCGCAAAAGCAAGAGTTCCACGGCGATTCCTGCAAATCCTGGGAAAGTTATGCCGAAACGTCCCGCTCCGCGACGACAGAGAGGTTTCGTCGGCGTGCCTCTCGAATTCGATTGGCGGCGTGTCGCATCCGGATTTCAACCTCTCTACACCGACGACGAAAAGCCCGAGATCAAGATGTCCGAGACGGACAAGGAAATTAAGGCTGAGGGCACCGGCAAGAAGATCTTTGAAACGAACGAGGCAAAAGGTACGCGCACACAGAAAGCCGGGACGCGTTACACCAAGGATGGAAAGACGTTCGGCGTCGAGATCAAGAATACGCAGGTCATCGATGCCGTTTCGAAGCCGGAGGGAAAGAGCTTCCGACAGGAAATCTCGATGACATGGGGAGCTGACGTTGCCGCGTGTCCGGACGTCGACGGTTTCACCGCCGGTAAGGGGCTCGCGAAAGTGATCTCCAAAACATCCTTCACCGAGAATGGCGAGACAGTGACTATGACCACCGACTTCGACATTCAGGCGAAGGTCAAAGGCTTCGTAGACGATCAAGCAACATTCAAGCACTACGACCTGGAAGTCGACGCCTACCTTACCGTTTCGGGCGGCCATGCGGCATTGCAGAAAAACTTTGTCAAAGAATTAAAGGTGAAAGACGGCCGTTACGGGATGCGACTCGAGATCCCGGGCAACACGATCGAAGTGAGCGACGGCAAATATGGCGGCAAGCGCACACCTGCGAAAATGGGCAAGGTGAGTGGAAGTTTGCTGACGCAGATACCGGATGCCGACGCGAAGAATATCGGCGAGGCCATCGGCAAGATGATTCCGGCAGTTTGGAACTCGGCCAACGAGATGTACAAAACCGCCGAGAGGCACTGGAGGAACTACGGCTGTGTCGAAGTTCGCGCCACCGTCGCAAAAACCACGCTCGAGCCGGGTGAAGAGATCGCAGTTTCGACCGAGACGGTCCATCTGCAGGACGGCAGCAAGGTAAACGCCGAGGTGACAGCCGAGGCTTACGAGGGTGACATCACGCCCGAGCAGCAATCAGGACGACCGGCAGCGACCTTCACCTTCCGCCAAACGGGTGAGAGCAGCGGCTCACTAAGTGTCCAGTCAGTCTCGAAGCGCGGTATCGGCAAAGGCGACGTCGAGTTTCAGCTAAAGAACGATAAAGAGGAGACTGTCGCAGGCCTTTGGACGGGAACGATAAAGGCAGAACGGAAACGTCGAGAGGAAAAAGAGAAGCGTTCAGGTTCTAACCTGGCCGAGAATGGCGGCCACCTCGAAACCAGCACCAGTGTTCAACTCCAACTTACAGGGCAGCTCGACCGTACCGTCGATGCCACCAACGCGTACATTGCGACGATCTCAGGAAGTCAGCAAGCTGTTGATTTCGAGTACGATCGTTACAAGATCGATGAAGGATACTGCGGACCTAACGCGGTGCCCTACAAGGGTCCAAAGGAGATCACACGGACGAGCACGACGTCGGCCAACTATAACGGTGAGGCTCGGGTTTTTCTGGAGATCGGTCCGGGCGGCGGCGTCATTACGTTTTCGCTTCCTGAGATAGAGGGCACGACCGTTCACAAGTATGTACACAGATCGCCGTGCGCGGAACATGACCGCGTAAACACGAACGACGCGACGGACGAACAGGTTGCGACCGCAGGCGGCAGTTTCTCATTCTCGTTTCCGGTCGCCAGCGAACAACGATCCGTTAAGGGATCAGTTACCGTTCAAAGTGAGGACGGTACTGTGACGACATATAGCTGGGAACTTTTACGCAAGTGAATCCCGTAGGCGGGGACGGTATTAGGAGCAGAGTTTCGACAGAGGGCATTTCTTGCAGGCTTTGCCCTTCTTTTTCCATTTCTTGCAGCACTTTTTCTTTTTAAATCTAATTCTCATGAAAGCCTAACGAGCACAAAGTCGTTTTCATTAGGCTATTGAGTCTGATCGTGAGTGTCAATCGGGGGGAAAATTCCCTTCGCGACCTCTGTCACTCGCACGGGACGACACCACGACGGACCACATGCGTCACCCCATCTTTCTCAAGATCGATGGCGAGCGAAGATCCGATCGGCGATCTGTAGAAGGACGAGCGGAGCTTCCCTTCTCCTTTCGGACCAGACAGGGTCGTGCTGAACGACGTGTCGGTTGTCGACGCCTCGTGACTGTAGGAAAAGCACCACGCGAAGAAGCCCGCTTCGATCGGCTCT
>CAMLKY010000353.1 GCA_946480545.1 uncultured Acidobacteriota bacterium | reverse complement strand
TTGTATGTATTCGAAGCAAATTGCCTGTCGCATATCGGGACAAATGTAGTGATCATCGGATCGAAACTCAATAATGTACCGTTATTCTGCGACCCCGCAATCCAGGCGCGCAAGCATCGTTCCGCCTACGCCTCCGTGCGTTCGATATCCACGTTGATCCCCCGCCATTTACCTTGTGAAAAGCGGATCAAGCTGAGCACACAACGCGTGACGTGACCGGCGAGGATCGCCATCCAGACGTCGAGCGGCTCAAGCTGGCCGGTCTGCTGGATCGCGAAACAAATGCCGAGCGGTACGATCACCTGCGAGATGATCGAGATGTATAAGGGGCTCTTCGTATCACCCGTCCCTTGCAGTCCGCCAGTGTAAGTCAACGCCACCGAGATAAAGATGCCCGAGAACGCCAGGACGCGCAGAAGCTGGGTGCCGATCTCGGCAACGTTTGGCTCGGTCATGCCAAAGATCGCGAGGAGCTGGGCAGGGAAGAAGAAGAAAAAGAAACCGATGAATGCAGAACCGAGCATTCCGAATCGTGCCGCAGTGTGAACGGCCTTCTTCGCCCGCTCCGGTTCGCCCGCTCCGAGATTCTGACCCGCGACCGCGGCGGCGGCGCCCATCAACCCCATCGATGTCCACGTGATGAGCGAGAACAATTGTACATACGACACTGAGTATGCGGCTTGGGCCGCGGCGCTCTCTGCAAGCGACCCGATGAATGCAAGCAGAAGAACTCCGCCGACGTTCATCGCTATTCCCTGGATACCCGCGGGCAGGCCGAATTTGAAGAGCTTCCGAATAACGCTCCAGTCTGGTGCATAACTCCCGCCCCTCGGGAATGACACGACCCATCCCCCCTTCCAGAGTTTCCACAACGAATAGATCGAAACGGAACCGGCGGCGATGCACGTTCCCATCGCGGACCCCATCGTCCCGTATGCCGGGATCGGCCCGAGACCGCGAATGAGCACGATGTTCAGGAGGATGTTGAGCACAGTCATGATGATGCCGAGGATCATCGGCGTTCGCGCATCGCCGGCGGAGCGAAGGGCACCGCCGAGCATGAAGAAGACCAGCCGTGGCTGACCCGCAGGACGGGCGCCAGCGCATCCCGCCGCTCTCGCGGTTCGCCGATCCGATGCGCCGCGCGGACGGCTCGCCCTGGATCCACTCCTTCGCGCATGGCCGCGCATGAAAAAGATCAGCATTCCACCGCTGAATGCGTACATTATCCGCAGGAAGGGAAGTGCTTCGGTCTTGACTTCGGGCGCCGTGTTTACGAGATCCAGAAGGTAGGGTGCGGCAAAATATCCGACCGGCGCGAGTATCCCGACCGACATAAAGATCGCGGTCAGGAACGCCTGGTAAACCGTGCGATTTACTTTCGCCTCCTCGCCCGCACCCGCAAAGCGTGCGACCAGCACGCTCATACCGATAAAGATAGACGAGATAAAAACGATGACGACGATCCAGAGCTGTATGCTGACCCCTATCGCGGCGTTACCGGTGAAGCCGACCAGGTTGCCGACGAGGGCGTGATCGATGATTCCCTGCAGTCCGCCGATGATATTCGTCAGAACTGTCGGCCAGGCAATTTTCCACACTGCGGGGCCGAGCGGGCCTTCGATGATCGAGCGATCGAAGCGAGCCGGCTTCTTGGGCACCGCGGGGATATCCGCGTCAAGATCGTCTATGGGTTGCGCTACGGCGTCAGCCATTCTTTAAGTAGATCAACTAACGGAAAGGGAAAAATCAAATCATTAACCTATTCGACACAGGTTACCGCAGCGGTTCGTATTTCGACTGAAGCAGCGGTCTAAATGCGTCGGCGTGGTACCAGGCGAGAAAGATGTTGGCAGCGATAAGAAACACGGCCGTCGCCATCGAGGCCGGATTGCGATCCAGGAAGAGATGGGTCATGAAAATGTTGATGATGATCGGCGACAGTATGACCAGCGCCAGCGGAACAAACCTTCCCGTCAGCAACAGGATCGCACACACCAGTTCTGTCACCTTCAGCAGCGTGAAGAAGTAGCCTGACGCAGCCAACCCCTCATTAAATACCTTTATTGGACCGTCGGGCATCGCAGGCATGGGAACGACGCCGAACACCATTAGAAAATAAGTCGCTGACGCGAAGAGGAAGAGAAGACCCATCAGCGTCCGCACAATTATCATCGCAATCTTCATTATCGATACCTCGCTAGAGTGTTTTGATTTCCTTCAGCAAATTGCATCAGCAAATTACGCCGATGCATACAGTGATAAATCCATCTAAAGCTAGATTACACGGAAAGGCGTGCCCGACCGAATGCCGGGCATCGGACCGGGAACGACCCACGAACCAACTTTCGAAACTACATCATAAACCCGAGGTTTGATCCGGTGAAGTTGTTGATGTTTGGAAATACGAGAGGTAGATCGGATTCTGCGAGTCCGTACCAGCGGGCAAGCGTGCCCGCGTACTGTTCGACCGAAACCGACGGGATAAAACGTCCGCGAATATCCGCATCGTCACCTGTGTTCGTTACCATTGTGGGAACGAACGTGCCGTTGGAGGTTGCCCTTCCATAGAAATTGCCGCCACTTACCGAATCACCCACCACAAAGTAGGGACCGCCCCAGCCGTGATCTGACCCGACGTTGCTGCCGCTGCCCGCAGGATTGAACGTGCGATTAAAGTCAGACATTGTAAACGTCGTAACATTCGCCGCGACGCCCTGAGCTACGGTTTCATCGTAAAAGGCCTTTATCGCCTGGCTAACCGTTCGGAGAAGGTTTGCGTGACTGTTCAGTTGGTTGCTGTGATGATCGAAGCCGCCGATCTGCACAAAGAAGATCTGGCGCTTCATGTTGAGAAGGTTCCGGATCTTTATCAGTTTCGCGACCTGCGAAAGCTGATTGCCAAGACTGGTAGGCGGAAAAGGAACCGTCAAAGTGGGATCCTGACTCAACTGCTGGCTCACGTTCACTGCCTGCTGCGTTATCGCACTCGCATTCTGGATGATCGTGTAACTCAGATCCATCTGGCGGGCGTTATTCATAGCAGTACGCCGCGCGAACTCATCTGCGGCGGTGCCGAAACCGTTCAGTGTGAGGACCTGATTGAGAGGCGTGGGTGACGCACCGACGATCAGCGGTTTGCTGTTCAGGCCGTTGGCGAAGATGTTGGCTCCGGCGATAGACGTGATCAATGCGGCGGTGTGGTCGGCAAGCCGGCCGCCCCAGCCGGTGGTCGCTTTGAAACTGGAAATGGCGGTTCGGAATTGCTCAGCCTGGTCCGGATGTGAAAAAAGCTGATACGGGCGCGGGGCACCGGCCTGATATGTCGCACGTGTCAACGGTTGAACGAGACAGCCCACGTTACAGACGACAGCCATTTTTCCCTGCGTCCAAAGCGTGTGGAGGTCGGTCAGGTTTGGATTCAGGCCCCAGACCTGTCCGCCCATCGCGGCTGGGGTGCTCGGAAGCAGGGTTTCGCGTGCGATCGCCAATCCCTGCGGCTCTCGCGCCGACGCGTACTGTGCGTAGCCCTCGTTATAGTTCGGAATGACCGAATTATTTCCGTCGTTACCGCCTTCGAGAAACACGCAAACAAGGGCCTTATAATCCTCGACGCCTTCGGCATCTGCTTTCTCCTGTGCGAGGGCGTTTATCAAGCCAAAGTGACGCATCTGTGTCGCAAGCGCGGTCATACTCAGCACGCGGCA
>CAMLKY010000352.1 GCA_946480545.1 uncultured Acidobacteriota bacterium | reverse complement strand
ACGGGTTCGTTCGCGACGGCTCTCTGGCGCCGTCCGTGGATCCGTTCACCGTCATTTTCTCAGCGGGAAATTCCGGCACGAGCGGGCTCACCAGGCCGAAGATGTCGAAGAACACGATCTCGGTCGCCAATTCTGAGAACATACGGCCGGAATTGGTAATGACCAATCCAACCTCGGCAGACAACATGGACGATCTCCGCAGCACATCCAGCCGCGGGATCGCGGCGGACGGGCGGATAAAGCCGGATATAACCGCTCCGGGAACGGTGATCACGGGCAGCCGGGCGGGAAGCTGCGGATCGGTGACGAGCTGCTTCGACGCGAATCACGCGTACAGCAGCGGCACGTCGCACGCGGCACCGCAGGTTGCGGGAGCAGCCGCACTCTTTACGCAATTCTGGAAGGATGGTCATATGGGCGACTATCCGCGGCCATCGTTGATCAAGGCCGCGATCATAAATACGGCCCAGGAGATGAATGGCAACCTCACGACCGCGGTTCGTCCGAACGGAGCGGAAGGCTGGGGCCGCATCCACCTGAAGAGCATGCTTAACACCGGTGTGCCGGTGCAATATCTGACCGAGCAGGAACGTCAATTTAGCAACACCGGCGAACAGGACAGCTTCGTATGGACCGTCGCCGACGCTTCAAAGCCGGTCCGGCTAACGCTGGTCTGGACCGATCCTCCGGGTGTCGGGAATCCGGCGCTGGTGAATAACCTCGATCTCACGGTCGAGATCAACGGGAACATTTACAGAGGCAACGTCTTCGCGAATGGAAGCTCGACGACGGGTGGCTCGTCAGGGACTATCGACAATGTCGAGAACGTGTTCCTGCCGGCCGGTATCGCGGCAGGTACGCCCGTCGCGGTAACGATCGGTGCGACGGCGCTCAACGGTGATGGTGTGCTCGGGAACGCGGATACGTCGGACCAGCACTATTCGCTGGTGGCCTATAACCTCGAGAGCGTGCAGCCACCTGCCGCACAGGCGTCGATGGATTTCGACGGCGATCACCGGACGGACGTTTCCATATATCGCCCGTCGGGACAAGCGTGGTGGATCCACCGCAGCCAGACGAACGACACGTATGCCGCGACATTCGGCGGCGTGACTGAACCTGGAGATCCGGTCCCTGCCGACTACACGGGTGACGGCAAGACCGACATCGCAGTTCGCCGCGCTTCCGATGGTATGTGGTTCGTGTTACGGAGTGAAGATTTCAGCTACTATGCGTTTCCGTTCGGCATTGCACTCGACGTAGCCGTGCCAGCGGATTACGACGACGACGGAAAGGCGGATCCGGCCGTGTTCCGAGGCGGCACCTGGTTCATCCAACCCAGCGCCGGCGGCGGCAACACGAACGTCACCTTTGGTCAGAACGGAGACAAACCTGTTCCGGGCGATTACGACGGTGACGGGACGGCGGATGTCGCGGTCTTTCGTCCGGCAGATGGCCAGTGGTGGATCAACCGGTCTTCAGCTGGCCTGATCGTTCTCCAATTCGGCCTCTCGACAGACAAGGTTGTGCCGGCCGATTACACCGGTGACGGGAAAACCGACGTCGCGGTGTGGCGGCCATCCAGCGGCCAGTGGTTCATTCTACGGAGCGAGGACTTCTCGTATTATGCCGTACCGTTCGGTGCGAGCACCGATGTGCCGGTTCCCGGCGACTATGACGGTGACGGCAAAACGGACACGGCGGTTTTCCGTCCGGCAAGTGCTACCTGGTTTGTCGACAGATCGACGGCGGGAATGCTGTTTCAGAATTTCGGTATTCCTACAGATACCGCGGTCCCGTCGGTTTACGTTCGTTAGTTGTTTGTGAAAATGGATCGCACCGCTCGTCGACTGGCGAGCGGTGCATTTTTAGTCCTTTAGAACCAGGATGCGGTCAGGCGGAAGCCCGACCATGCACTCGTCGCCGACATTGAGACCAACCAGTCTCAGCACGATCGCTTCAAGTTCCAGTCCGTCCGCGTCGAGCTTCACGAGCGTCGTCGGTCCGCGAAAGTGAACCCCAGTTATCGTCGCCTTCAGCAGATTATCTTCCGGAAACGACGCTCCGAACGAAAGCGAGATCTGTTCAGGCCGTATGGCGAGAGTTACATTTTGATTCAGTGCTCCGAGCGAGCCTCGATCCGTGCGTTGTGCGAATAACCGGTGTCCGCCATCGAGTGTGTAGAATTCGGGAATCTCAGCCTTGGTCGATGTCAGACGCCGTGCGGGAAACAGATTGTTGCGGCCTGTGAGCGCGGCGACGGAGCGCGACTCTGGGCTCTCATAGACTTCTTCCGGTATACCGATCTGCCTTATCTCACCTCCAATGATCACCGCCACCCGGTCGCATACATCCAGGATCTGGGTGTAATCATTCGACGCAAAACAGACAGAGAGCCGTCTTTCCTCAACCGCTTTTCGTATGAGCATTACCGTCCGGTCGCGCGTGCTCGGGTCGATCCCGCACATCGGTTCATCCAGAAGGACGACCTGATTGGCGTTGGCGAGTGTCTGGGCGATGTGGTCTTCGAGCGGCGAGGTGTTGCCACTCGGTTTTCGAAAGAGCCTGCTCCAGAATGATGACGGTTCGACGGTCGGCATCCCGCGAAATAACCGCACGTCTCGATCCTCGAGCTTTACGGAGCCGCCGTTCATATCTATGCGCCCGCACACCGCGTCAAGCAACGTACTTTTCCCCGAGCCTGATGGACCAAACAAGCCGAAGACCTCAGCGTCGCCGACGGTGAACGAAACGTCACGAAGGACCCACTTATCCTTGATCCTTTTTGAAACCTTAACGACCTCGAAGGACATGCTTAGCAGTTTGAGGAACTTTACCGGGGCTTAAGTCGTGCAAACAAAAGTATGCTGTTGTCATCACAGGAAAGCAAGTATAAGCTTTGTCACGGTTATGGCAGCAAAAAAGCAGGGAATCGGTCGGAAAATTCTGCACGCTGGTGGATGGCAGGTCGCTAAGCGGGTAGCGAAAATGGTCCCGTTTGGCGGAACCGTTATCGCCGTTACCCTCGTCGGGCATGATATAAAGAGGAAGGGTTTCGTGAAGGGCGTCGTCAATTCCGGTATCGACGCGATCCCCTTCGTCGGGCTTGCAAAGAACGCCGTCGAACTCGTCAGAGGCGACTTCATACCGGACAAGAAAGGAAAGGAAAAGTAGTTGTATGAGCAGTTCTTCGACCTTGAAGTTCGTAGTCCCCATGTTCGCGGCGATCGCTATCTTAGTGGGCGTAGCGGATCTGAGCGGACAGACAAACCGGCGGCGTCGCACTCCTAAGGCGACACCGGTAACATCGCCTACGCCTCCCGCCGGAGAGCCCGTTGTTATCAGCCGTGCGGATGAGTTTCCTGATGAGAACTCGCAGGCCGTACCCATCCCGGCGCCGGAAAGCACGCCGGCCGGCGGTGTCGATCGATCGAGCATTCAGACGCTCGAGGATCTCGGAAATCGAATAAGAAATCTCGAAACGGGTCGCAGGCCCGATCCGGACGAGAAGCAGAAACGTCTGCTGCTGAATCTGGATATCCTGACGCGTGCCGAGCAGCGTTCCGAAAGCCTTCGAAAGCAGGTTTTCGAGATGATCGAAAAAGAGAACAACGTCAAGACAAAGCTGGATACTATCGAGTACGATCTGCGGCCCGATGTGATCGAGCGCACGACGGCGATCATCGGCTCGCTTCGGCCAGAGGAGATCAGGGCATCGCGAC
>CAMLKY010000351.1 GCA_946480545.1 uncultured Acidobacteriota bacterium | reverse complement strand
TTTCACCCGGCCCGCGTCGATATCGGCGATCAGCTCGCGTAGCTGTTCAACCTGCGTTTTTTCCGAAGGAGTGAACGGCTCGGCATAAAAGACCGTCTGGCCGACGGCACCGAGAGCGGCGTTCATCGCGTGAGCCAGCGCGTGGACGACCGGCGACTGTCCGTCACCCGGAACCACGACCGCACGGCCGCGATGCGCCTGGAGATCTTTTGCCATCGCCGAGATCCACTGGGCATTCTCGGTATAAGTCGACGTCGCACCGCCCACGCCGAGCGCCGCCGCGATCGCCTTCGCGACCTCGACCATCTGGCTCGGCTTAACAGCGAGTCGATGATCGGCCTTGGCCCCGGTCAGCGTCATCGTCGTCTCTACGGCGTAGAGGCGATTGATCTGTTTGTTCTCGTCCCTGTAGTTCTTGCGCGATGCGTAGTCCTTCTTATAGCGGACGTTGAAATCGTCAAAGATGTCCTTGTCGAGCGTCAGGATGCGGTCGGCAGCATCGAATTTGTAGATCGTCTGAGCGGGCGACCCGAAAGCCATCCGAGCACCGGCGATGGCGTTGTCGTTGTTGAGCGGTTCGTATTGATACCACCGGGCATTCGGTAGCTCCGACGAGATCTGGCGGAACTGCGCCTGCAATGTCGGCGACGTAACAGTTTCGGTAAGGAACCTTACACCCGCCCCGCCATCGGTACGATTCTCTTCGATAGCCGACCGAAGCGTCGTCATGAAGTTCTGCCAGGTCTTTGGCGAACCGCGGAACGACACTTCCTGAGAGCGGTCCGGATCGTACATGTCGAGAAGCGAGGCTTGGGCAAAGACGTCCGTCGCCCCGAGACTTCCGGGATGCTGCGGATTTCCTTCGAGCTTGACCGGACGGCCTTCGTACGATTTAGCCAGTAGCCCGGTGGCAACGCCGCCGAGTCTCATCGCGGTGGCAAAGAACATGGGACGGCCCGGCAGAAGATCTTCCTCCGGACGCACGTACGGGACGATCTTTTCAGGCGGTTGGATTACGCATCCGGAAAGCCCCGCGAGTGCAAGCGAGGCGCCCATCACCTTTATGAAGTTGCGGCGGCTGAGAGAACTGTCCCAGTCTTCGGCATGGTTCGGATACTCGCGCTTAACAAATTCTTCGAACTCCGGGGCGTCGACAAACTCTTCGACGCTTCGCCAGTAATCCTTACCGTTCTGGGACAAGATCCGGTCCCGCAATAATGCAAAGTTATGTTTGCTGTCTTTGCTTGGCATTCTTGTTCCTTTCGCTAAAGCCGCCGAGAACTTAGATCTCGTCGAAGCGATCAATAAATCAAAAAACTCTCTTCGGCCGACCGGCCGTTCACACGATCTCTAACGGTGACAGGTCGAGCAGCTCGTCATGATCTCCCTGCTCCGTATCTTGTACTGCTCTTTAAGGCTTACCCGCTGCTCGGGCGTAAGGTCTCCGTCACGCCACTGCATGTTGAATACCTCGGACTTGGGGCGGATGAAACGTTCCGGTTCCCTGTGGCACTGGAGGCACCACTCCATCTGAAGCGTGTTCTCCTGGTAGACAGCCGGCATATTGTCGATCTGCCCGTGGCACGTCGAGCAGCCGACGCCCTTGGCAATGTGAATGCTGTGATTGAAGTATGCGAACTCCGGCAGGTCGTGCACGCGCTCCCACTCGATGGGTTTGTTCTCACGGAAGCTTGCCCTGACAGGCTCGAGATAAGGACTGTCGGCCCAGAGCTGGCTATGACAGTTCATGCACGTCTGCGTCGAAGGCATGCCGGCCGAGGCCGTCGTCTCCACCGTCGAGTGACAGTACCGGCAGTCGATCCCGTCATCGCCCGTGTGATGCTTGTGACTGAACTGGACCGGCTGCTGTTTCTCCACGTACCGGCCGGTCAGATACGAAGACCGCGCGATGATCGTGTAGGCGAAAAACGCCGTCCCCGCAAGGACGACGCCAAGGATCATGCTTATCCGGGCGATGTTGTTTGCACTCTTATGAAAAAATTGCGCCATTAATCAAGTCTCCCGTAAGGCCAAAAAGTTAAACCTCAACGGTCACCTGGCTGGTGAGGGGCCTGGCCGGTACTCTCGAACTGATTATGATTGAGAAAATTTCCTTAAAACTTGTAACCAATTCTACAAAATCTCGAAAATTCCGCAAATACCTTCATCTAGAAAATTAAGCCGTCATCGAGTAATTAGCAACGATCTACGAGATTAGCGTTTCTCATTAGTGAAATTATATTTACTGGCGTGGTTGTTTGGGTGGGTTTGAGGTCACGCTTCGTTGGCAATCAGAGCGACGCCGATCGCCGCGGCGTTTTCGCCGAGCTCGCCGCCGACGATCTCCGCCATCTCGAAGGAAGGCCCGAAAGACAGCTCGCGTGCCCGGCGTATCACTGCATCCAGCACAAGATGGCCGGCATGCATTATCTCACCGCCGATGACGATCTTCTCGAGGTTAAGAAGGTTGATAACAGTCGCGATGGCGGTCCCGACATAATTGCCGGTCCTCTCCAGCATCAAGCTGGCGAAGTCGTCGCCGTTCTCGGCCGCGTCCACGATGGTGTGGATCGAGATCTGTTCTTCCGGGAGACGGTTCAGCGACGATGTGTTGTCGCGGTTGAATCTGGTGCGGGTGCGGCGAACGATGTTCGCGGCTGAAGCGACATCCTCGAGCCGCATCCCGTCGGAGTTGATGGCTACGTTGCCGAACTCCCCTGCAAACCCCGAGACGCCGCGCCAGATCTTGTTGTCGAGGATCAGAGCGCCGCCGACTCCCATACCGAGAGTCGCGTAGAAAAGGTTCGAGCTCCCGCGACCTGCTCCGAGTTTCAGTTCGCCGTACGCGGCCGCGTTCGCGTCGTTCTCGACGATGGCTTTTACTCCCATCGCCTTTTCGATCTCTGCCGCCAGATCTATCGCCGAATGTTCAGGAATATGGGCCGAATATGCAACCCGCCCCGACTCCCGCCGAATGAGGCCCGGAACGGCAATGCCAACTCGGTCGAAATCGCCGAACTTCGACTTTAACTGGGATATAAAGCCGGCGATTTGATTGACGGTTCCTTCGCTTTGCGCCACGGCGCTCGCTTCCGTAGCGACTACTTCGCCGGAGCCGCTTAGGCATACAGCACGAAACAATGCCACCGACGCTTCGATACCGACAAGTCTTCCAGCCGAGTCAACGGGTTCGCTCATAAATGCTTGAAAAAACTAGAGCGATTTTAGACAGCACTGGATACAGTGTCAAAGTGTTTTGGCTCAATTGATTTGTTTGACTCATCCCGCGCCGAAAGTTAATCTTTTGTCAGCCTGCACACGAACTGTCCCCGTCCGTTTTTATGGATCACCTTTCCCAGATCATCGAGCAATATGGCATCTACGCGGTGTTCGCGCTTTGCACCGTCGAGGGCGATATTACTTTGTTGATCTCGGGCACCATGGCACATGGTGGATTTTTCGGACCGTACAGCTTTCTGAAGGTCATCATCTTTGGAACGCTGGGAGCTCTCGCCGGCGATTGCGTCGCCTACGGTGTGGGACGCGTCGCCCATGAGAATGCGAAGCACTATCGCTTCTACCAAATGGCGCAGCCGCGAATCGAGAAGCTCATCGACAAGTTCGGCGGATTCGCGATCGTCATCTCGAAGTACATCTACGGTATTCGGGCTGCCATGTGCGTCTTCTACGGAATCGGCAAGATGCCGTTCCTGCGCTTTCTGCTGCTCGACGC
>CAMLKY010000350.1 GCA_946480545.1 uncultured Acidobacteriota bacterium | reverse complement strand
AATTATGCCGAGCCACCGGATTGGGATCTGCCGATTCGCGAATGGCTCGGACGAGTGCTGCTGCGCGACGGTCAATTTGCAGAGGCCGAGAAGGTCTATCGCGAGGAGATCGCACGCAACCCGAGAAACGGACGCGCGTTGTTTGGTCTCGCTGAGGCACTTTCAAAGCAGGGCAAAGAGTCATCGGCGGCACTGGTGCGAAACGAGTTCAAACAGGCATGGGCGAACGCCGACACGACTTTGAGTGTTGCGGCGCTCTACGGTTCGGACTCGAAAGCGAATGTGGCGGCCGCTCCACGATCCAGGGTGAAGCTGAAGACGGGCATAACCATGAGCTATGTGGAATCAGGCGCGGTCGATGGGCCGGCCCTTATCCTGATCCACGGTTACACGGATTCTTCGTTCTCATACAGCCGCGTGCTGCCGCTTATCGATAAGCGGTATCACATCTACGCGATCGATCAACGGGGCCACGGCGACTCCGACCGGCCGCGCGATGGTTACGAGATGACGAACTTTGCGGCGGATGTTGTCGCATTCATGGACGCGAAAGACATAAAAACGGCGACCATCGTCGGGCATTCAATGGGCAGCTTTGTCTCCATGCAGATGGCCCTCGATTCACCCGAGCGTATCGAGCGGATCGTGCTGATCGGCACGGCTTCTAATGCAAACAACGCCATGGTGAAAAGCCTTCTTACGGAGGTGAATAAACTCGGCGATCCGGTTCCCGCCGAGTTCGCACGCGAGTTTCAGATCTCGACTTCGTCACCGTCACTGCCGAAAGAGTTTATCGACAGTGTCGTCGCCGAGAGCCTGAAGCTGCCGGCCTATGTCTGGAAGAAAGCGCTTGCAGGCGTGAGCGCGCGTAACTTTCAGCCCGAGCTCCGGAAGATAAATATCCCGGTTACGATCTTCTGGGGTGAGAAAGAAACCGTTTTCAATCGAGATGAGCAGGAGGTGCTCGTTAAGGGCCTGCCAAACTCAAGTCTGATCATCTATCCCGGATCAGGGCACGCCCCTCACTGGGAAGAACCTGAGAAATTCGCGGGCGATCTGAACAGGGTGCTGACGGCAGCTCCGGCGAAGATCGCTTCAACGCGATAGCTCGATCGCCCGCGGATTACGCGAAAGAAAGAATTTCCGTTTCGTGTCTTTTCGCGATTTTCGCGGGCGATCTTCCTTTTTACCGGTTCATAACTTCAAACGCCTGAAGCTTACTGCCATCCGCCGAATACAAAAGACCGGCCGTCTCATCGGTTACGAACCGGTCATCCGGATCCGATACAAGCACAACACGAGCATCCTGGCCGGTATGAACATTCACGCCGATGAGTCCCTTGCGGTCGAACGGGTCCGGAAGCTCGGTGAAAAAGTACATGTGATTTGAACGCAGCTCGGCCAGACGCCGCCGGCGCAGTAAGTAGTTCGAAAGCTTCTCAGCCTGGCGGACCGGATCGATCCGGTCGAAGATGCTTTCACGCACTTCACTGGACGATGGTGTGATGCGATCGGCCGCCGAGCTGAGTATCCGACCGCGAATTCCCGAAGGCGTTATCACCTGCAGGCCATTGACCCGGCTGGCGATGTTCGGCATCCGAGCGAACGATCCGAACGAGTAGATCCGCCGCGTGACATAATTCCGCGCCGAATTACTCGCGAGCGTCGTCAGGTCGAAGGAGCCGAAGCGCGATCTCAAGCCAGACCAGCGTAATGAATTCGCGGCGCTCATCAGGTTAAGCCCGCCGCGTACCAGCCCCACGGCGGACGTCGCGAGCCCGCCGTAGCGAAAATAAAGTGCGGTTGCACGAAGAGCGATGCCCGCGATGATTCGAAATGCACCGCGCGATGGCGGCTTGTGACGAACGCGCCAGATCTCAGTCCCTTGTCCCGAGTCCCACGCCCCAGGTGAGAAACTCGATCTGAGGAAGGATGTGCTTGAGACTTGGGACGTGAGGGCAGGGACTCGAAAAGCGGCGATCTCACTTCGTCCGCCAACGACGGCGTCTCCGCGTTCGTTTATCAATACGAATTGAGCCTTGTCGATCTTGTGCTCGATGCTTCGGACGCGCTTACCTGATTTTGCATCGACGGTGATGAGATCGTCGCGATCCGCGATCAGGATCGTGTTCGCATCGGTGAAAACGAAATTCGTCAGCCCCTTGTCCGCTCCCTTGTATCTCCATACCATCTTGCCGTCGCGCGTGTCGATCGCTGAAACGCCGTACGGACCTTTCGACTCGGTCTCGCCATCCTCTAATCGCGTGAACTGTCCGCCCGTCCGCACAAATAATGTGGTCCCGATCAGCGCCATCTCAGCGCAATTCCCGACGTCATCGGCTTTCCATTCGACTTGACCGGTGCGCCGGTTTACAGCACGAATGCGGCCGCACCCGGAGATGTAAATTCGAGAGTCGTCAAAGACCGGATCGGCCTCGGTAAGTGCGAGCCCGTCTTCGTTGATCCGGAACTTCTCTCGCTCTTTCTCACTCCCGCTCCGTGCCTCATAACTAGTCGCACCGTCGTAAAAGAGAAACAGGCGCCCGTCGAGCATAAGCGGTGCGCGATAGTTATCCAGCGTGTATGCGATCTCACCGAGATTCTCGCCAAAGCGCGACGGCATCATCTCGACATCACCGTCGAGCTCTTTCTTCCAAAGCTCGGTGCCCGTCGAAAGCTGCAACACATGCACGATCGGCGTTCGCTTCAATCCGCTGGATGCGCCGGCACGCGGATCCTTTACCAATACGACCGCCAGAAGATCGTTCGCAGGCTCAGCAGCGAGCTGCAGAACATCGCCCTTCACCTTCTCGCTCTGCCAGAGAGCTCGACCCGTCGCGATATCGACGGCTTCGAGTCGAGACTTGTCACCGAGGTCGCGTGAAAAAAGGATGAGGTCGGTATCAGGCACCGGCGTGACGGCCGTTTCCTCAATGCGACCGGTTTCTCGTCGCCAGATCCGCTCACCGGTCTGGCCGTCGAGTGCGTACAAGCTCCGCTCGGTGCCGGCGAGCACGATCCCGAAATCGGTGGTCTGATAGAACCTCACCTTTGAATCGAGATTTGCTTGCCAGGCCGGCTGGGCATGGGCTGGAACGAGGAGACTGTAAAGAATTGCAGAGCAGAAGAGTACTACCTTCATGCCTCGATTCTACGCGGTTTAGCCGCGGGCGACAACGAGTTTTCGGGTGCAACCCCTCAGGCTTCGGGCGGCAACATCGCAGGCGAAAAATTCATCCAAGAAATGCACACGAAAGTGTAAGAGCCGGCGGCTCAGATCGCCGGTAGAACAAGGAGGCAATAATGAGATCAGGAAAGAAGATCCTCACAATCGTATTTGCGATGTTGATGCTCTCGGCGGGATTCATTTACGAAGCCGAGGCACAGACTCGCCGGGTCGTAACGGTCCGTCGGCCTGTCATCGTAAGAAGTTATGTCTATCGTGATCCGTTCTGGCGAAGCCGGTACTATGGCTATTCGCCGTTCTACGATTCGTATTACTACAGTCCGTATGCACGTTACCAGGAGCAGCGTTTTCAACTTCAGAACGAGCTCGCCGGTAACCGTCGCGAGCTTGCTGAGCACCAGCGAAAATATCGCGCGGACGGAGTAATCACGGCGAAAGAAAGGCGTGAGCTGGCGGACGATATTAAAGACGTAAGAAATTCGGAAGCAAGGCTGCGGCAGTTCAATAGGTATTACGCCTATTGATCTAATGCAAGTGGTTAAATGGAAAAGAGGTCGTCCG
>CAMLKY010000349.1 GCA_946480545.1 uncultured Acidobacteriota bacterium | reverse complement strand
CCGAGAATCTCGAGCAGATCATCGCTCTCGAGCTTCTGTGCGCGGCACAGGCGGGGGACCTGAGGCGGAAGGTAATTGGAAATGATAAAAAGCTCGGAGTCGGAACTCGCGGGATCTATGAAGAGATACGGGGGCAGGTCCCATTCGTGGAACGTGACCAGTATCTCAAGGACTACATCGACGCGGTGACCGACATCGTCAGGAAATTCGAAATCGAGGACAAGTAGCGTGAGTGTCGATCATAAGAGCTCGGTCTTTACACGTTTCGCTCGCTGGATATCGGCGATCTCCGGACGGCCGATCACGTTTACGCTGGCCGTTGTGGTCATTGTAGTATGGGCGGTCACCGGTCCGTTGTTTGGCTTTAGCGACACGTGGCAATTGGTTATTAACACAGGGACCACAATTGTCACCTTCCTTATGGTCTTTCTGATCCAGAACACGCAAAATCGAGATACCGAGGCGCTTCAGATAAAACTCGATGAGCTGATTCGGGCTCAGCGCGGTGCCCGGAATCAGGTGCTGGACCTCGAGGAGATGGAGGAGGCTGAGCTCGATGAGATTCGAAAAGAGTATTTAGATCTGGCGGAGCATGCTCGCGAGCACATCGAGAATCGGAAGAAGGGAAGAGTCCCAAAGGCATGACGATCTTTATAGGAAAGAAGCTTTTACTTTTTTCGGGCATGATGCTCGTTTTTCTTTTTGCGCCTTCTTTTGCCCAGCCACTCAAGTATCCGACGTTTGGTGAATACCTCCAGAAGCGGTTCGCAGCCGCGGACGCTCCGTGGAATCCCGAGGCGTTCTGCCCGGTGTCAACAAACGTTGTAGCAGCCCGGGCTCTGGAAGCGTACGGGGCCATGTTCGCGGCGGGAGATGCGATAATGCTTCCGTCCACCTGTATTCACACCGGCGAGCCAAGCGCGCTCAGCTTCCAGAAACGACTAACGATCAAACCGATCGAATTCGGCACCGTCCGTATCCGTCTGCAGGCCGCCGCCTCTGATTCGCTTGCCCGCTGTGTCACGATCGCAGCAGAAAGAGGCCGCACGATCACGCCGCTCGATGGAGCTATTGCCGGTGGCCGAACTTACGGCGAGACGCTAATGCTATGGAATTCACGGTTCTTTCCGGCGCTGGAGTTCTGGCTCAGGAACGGTCGATTGTCGCAGCTTGAAGTTGATGAGATGCGGAAACTCGATCTGCAGAAGAAGATCGAGAAGGTCGTCGAATGGGAAAAGCAGGGCATCTACTTCAGCACCAATCGGACGAGATCGATATTCACGTCGGTCGCACCGCCGGGAACTTCGCAGCACCTGGCCCTGATGGCATTCGATGTAGTTGAGTACTGGGACCCCGAGGTGCGTTCGATCCTGAACGAGAACGGATGGTTTCAAACAGTGGTTGATGACCCGCCGCACTTTACCTACTTAGGCGTACCCGAATCCGAGCTCCCGCAGCGGGGCTTGCATGCGATAGCAAAAGGCGGATTCCAGTACTGGATTCCCAATCTGTCTCCGCCTCAACCCTAAGCGTTAATGTTCACTGGGGCCGGATAACCCTTTCCGCGCAATGCCGCGATGTCTATCACAATTTCCTTTTGACCTTTGATGTTGCGCGTTACCCGGCTGCTCGCAGGTTTCTTGTCTTTATCGTCTTTCGAAGCGGCATCTTCCTCTACAGGCTTACCCTGTGCGTCCACCGCCATTTCCTTTAGGGCATCGCGAACCTTTTGCTGCTCCTCGGGTGTGAACGAAGCCATCGAGACGCCGAAGCTCTGGAGCACACGATTTAGGTTCTCTTCCGTATTCGTTCCATGCTCGTAGACATCGCGATAGATACGGAGCTTGCCGTCTTCGACGACTATCGTCTCGTAGCGGAGCTCGACCGGAACCGCCTTCGCAAGGTTCACCTCGACCGTTTCGGTCTTTTGCTTCTCATACTCCTTCATCTGTTGGGGCGTTAATTCCGTACCCGAGATCTTTGCCAGCTCAACCGCGAAATCCTGGACAAGCTCGTTCGTCAGGCCTGCGCATCCATGCGACGCGAATGTCCCAAGCCGTGCAGGATTTTTTCCGCCGTGGATCAGGGACGGGAGACCTATGGGAATCTTCAATACGCCGAGAGGGTTTTTCTTGCTGCCGGCCTCAACCGTTTTGCCAGGCTGGAATTCGCCCTTCACCCATGGTTCGTCGGGCGGGGTCCAGGTCGGATTAAAAATGATCGTCTTTGCCGTACGCAGACCTACAGGAAGCGGAAATTCCGGATAGCCGATGCCGATCTTATAACTCTTTACCAGTTGCCCGTCGCGAAACACATCCATTCGATAGGCGGGTGCGTTGATCACGACCCTCGTGTCCGACGGAACCTCGTTCGGCTTTGCCAGAGCTGCGGTATCTCCGCCCGACCAGTGCTTGCGAGCCAGGGCGAGGAATTTTTCGCCGCCTTCGTTGCCCAGTATCTGTTTGACCTGTTTGTCTGCTTCGGCGAGTGACGAGCGGGTCGATCGTCCATCGACATCGTCTTCAGTTAGCTTCAGGACGGCATCTCGCGCGGCGTTTTTCAACTTATCAAGCTGCTCGTCCGAAGGCTGCACCGATTTTCGCACCTCCGCCACAAACTGCTCATCCGAAAGAAGCGCGTCGACCACAGGCAGCGTGATCGGTATCCGCGATGCTGCTTCGCCATTCGCAGGCGCCGTGTTCGTATTAGCGTTTGTCGAGGCCGTGTTGGACGGGGCATTTGCTGCAGCCTGATTCGACGGCGGCTGATTCTGAACGCACCCGACAAGGAGCAGGAGGCCAACAACAAATCCCAATAAGATAATGGCGCGTGTGAAGGTCGAAAGGCTCGCGCGCTCGAGTATTTCTGTTCGCGTTCGGTACATGCCCGCGTCAAAATGCAAGCACCGTTCCGCTAGGGAACATTCGGATACGTGCCATCTCGGAGTAGCGGGTAAGGATTGAGGTAGCTGCCGGTCCAGAACCGTTTTGGATCGGTGCTGCGCGCGATCGAAAAGTGAAGGTGGTAATTGCCCGCTCCCGCGTTTCCCGTATCGCCTACGTAGCCGATCGTAGCCCCTTTCGTGACATTCATCCCGACACTTATGCCATCGGCCCGGCGTTGGAGGTGGGCATAATAGAGAATGTACTTCTGGTCAGCCGTGAGCTGATAGATGGTGATCCCACCCCGCTCGCTGTCGAAGAACTTGACGATAGTTCCATCGGCAGCCGCTACCACGGGCGTGCCCGCAGGGGCCGGTATATCGATCGCATCGTGGAGGCGCCCTTCCGAGCGCGAGGCCGCGAATGTATCTGTGAGCTGATCGGGGCGTATCCCAACCACCGGAATGACCAAACCCGGTCCGGCCGGCGGTGTGGCAAAAGAACCTTCGGGAAGAGGTGTTGGGGTCGGATCCGCGAACTCGTCCTGGACCGGAAGCGGACTGGGAATCGGCGTAGTAGCTGTCGGGTCAGAAACCGCGGTCTCGCCAAACGGCGTCGAGGTCGAGTAACGTGTGAGCACCCGTTCGCCGACGAAGTACACGAGCAGCCCATGTACCCCGATCAAATAAACCGTGACAAGGCCGCGTCTGATCTTCTGCCCCACGGTTCGCATGTCAGGATTGTAACGATACGCCCACCCGGCGACAAGAGATTTCAGCTATGGTATCGTCAGTCGGCGATCGTGATTTGAAGGATGGATAAAGACTCTTTGTTTTTCCAGAACCTGCAGGCAGAGCTGGTTATCGGAGGCGATGC
>CAMLKY010000348.1 GCA_946480545.1 uncultured Acidobacteriota bacterium | reverse complement strand
GACTTCTAAAAAAAAAATTATTTGGTCGCCTCGCGGTGAGTTAGACACGGCGGCGCTCAGCTACTCAAGGACAAGAAAGGCGCCAATCCTCTGGTCGATCCGGAAGTTCATCGGCCGATATCCGCTTTTTCACTCGACGTGCGATGAAGAGACTGCGTACATACGTGACGTCTTTGGCGACGGTGCCCGGATCATCCAGATACCGAATTTCATCGAGATGCCACCGCTCGCGGAACGTCGGCAGCGTAACAGGTACTTACTGTTCCTCGGCCGGATCCATTGGAAGAAAGGTATCGCTAATCTGCTCGAAGGCCTTTCGCGAAGTCCTGAGTTTCTCAACTCGGAGTTCACCTTGAAGATCGCCGGCAAAGGTTCCGCAGCGTACGAATCCGAGCTCCGCGAAGCAGTTGATAAGCTCGGACTAACAGAGAAGGTCGAATTTGTCGGTCAGGTCGAAGGAGCCGACAAGCAGCAGCTTCTCGCCGACGCCGAATGGATGATAATGCCTTCCCACTCGGAAAATTTCGGGATCGTCGTGCTCGAATCGCTCGCTCAAAATACGCCCGTGATCGCGTCAAAAGGATCGCCATGGAAGGTGCTCGAGGATGAACGCCTCGGATTCTGGACTGATAATTCGCCCGAGGCCTTGTCGGAGGTAGTTCGAATAGTCGTTTCGATGTCGCGCGATGAGTACGCGGAATACCGGAAGGGCGGGCGCGAATTTGTAGAGGCGAATTTCGATGTTGAAGAGAATATCGGACGATGGATCGAGACCTATCGGGGGATCTAAGTCACCAGGCCTTCGAGCATTTCTCTTGAGATCGCGGTCGTGCCGACCTGCTCCACCACGAGCCCCGCGGCAGCGTTCGCCAACATCGCGGCTTCGTGAATATCCAAACCGCTGCCGAGGGCGACGGCCAGGCTCGCGATCACGGTGTCACCCGCACCTGTGACATCGAAGACCTTGCGTGCAGACGCTTTGAGATGCACTGCGTTCTTATTCGCCTGCAGAAGCGTCATTCCCTTTGCTCCCTGCGTTATCAGAAGTGCCTCAAGCGAGAGATCGTTTAGAAGTATCTTGCCGGCCCGGTCGATGAGATCCTGCCGGTGAACTTCCAGGTGACACGCGTCTGCAGTCTCGCGTTCGTTCGGCGTCAGCACAGTAACGCCTCTGTACTTCGAGAAGTCTTTTCCTTTTGGATCGGCAAGGACAAGCTTCCGCTTTCGCTTTGCATGCGCGATCAGTTTCGATAGCAGCTCCTCGGTCAGAAATCCCTTTGCGTAATCAGAGATCAATACGACGTCGGCGTCGCCGATAGCCTTATCGATCTTCGTGAGCACCAAACCCGCCTCAGATTTCGTCAGCGGTCGCGTCGTTTCGGTGTCGATCCGGACGACGTGCTGGTTGCTGGCGACCAGTCGAGTCTTGACGGTCGTCTGGCGGTTCGCGAATTTAGTAATCGAACATTTTCTTACACCCGACTGGCGGATGATATCGGGCAGCAGAGTAGCGTCCGAATCTTCACCGGCGATCCCGATGAGATGGGCCCGCGCGCCCAGACCCGCGATGTTGGCAGCGACGTTGGCCGCACCTCCGGCGGAAAGGGTCGTCTCACCTAACGCAACAACCGGAACCGGAGCCTCGGGCGAGATGCGGCTGATCTCACCCCAGCAGTATCGATCGAGCATCACGTCTCCGACGACGAGTACCTTTACCGACGAAAACTTCTTTAGCAGCTCTTTTGTTATTTGCAATTTATTGAGGACCCAATTTAGAGTCGAGGACTTCACACCAGACGTGAGCAATAAAAATATGTGCTTCCTGAATTCTGGCCGTTCGGCTGGCCGGCACAAGCACACACCGGTCGCATAACGATGCGAGCTTCTTACCTTTCTCACCGGTAAGCCCAACGATCTTGCATCCCGCTCGACGAGCGGACATGACAGCCGCGATAACATTCGGCGAGTCGCCACTCGTACTGATCGCGATTAGAATATCGCCTTCACGTGCGAGACCTTCGACCTGTCGCGCGAATACACGTTCGAAACCGTAATCATTTGAGATCGCCGTGAGCGCCGATGTGTCGGTCGTCAGTGCGATCGCGGGCAAAGATCGACGCTCTGTCTCGTACCTTCCCACAAGCTCGGCCGCGATATGCTGGGCATCCGCTGCACTTCCACCGTTTCCGCAGACGAGGACTTTATTGCCAGCGTCGAGCGCTGAGAAAATTAGCTCGGCACATGCTTCGATCTCTGCTATCGAATTCGAAAGCAACCGGTCAAACGTCTCCGAGTGCTGGCGAAGCGATGCCTGGACGATGCCTTCGTCAGCGGGCTTTGTGCCGTTCCCCGGCACGCGGATCTTATCGACGATGCCCGATGACGAATAATTCGAGAGCAGCGGCAATGAGTGAACGCTCCCGCCATTGGCGATCACAAAGTCAGATCCGATGATCTCATCGGGCCGCCAGTCGCCTCCCTTTACGAGCACGTCGGGCTTGATCTGTTTGATCAGTGTTTCCGGCGTAAGTTCGTCGAAAACTACGACTTCATCGACAGGCTCGAGCGCTGCGAGGACTGCCGCACGGTCCTCCTGATTCATCAGCGGACGACCGGGTCCCTTTATCTGACGGACGCTCTCGTCGCTGTTTATGCCAACGACGAGTCTTGTCCCCAAGGCTTTCGCACGCTTGAGAAGATCGATGTGTCCCGGATGGATCAGATCAAAGCAGCCGTTTGTGAAGACAACCGTTTCCATAGAAAACGAAACGATATTCTAATCGGAACGCGGTGCCAGCGTCCAACAAATATAATATACTTAGCCCATTGACCCGATAGATGTCCGATACTCACAAACCCGAAGAAAACGGAGCCGGACCTGCATCGATGGCCGGAGTTGGTACGCACGAGGTGGTTTTCGATCTCGTCCGTAAGTTCTGCCCCGAGCCCTCGCGGATCGGTGATCTGGCCGCCGGCGAAGGAGCGTTTTCAGTTAAATTGCGTGACCTCGGCCATGAGGTTCACGCGTTCGATGCAAGCGCCGACAACTGGAAGGTTCCGGCGATACCACTGCACGTGCTGGATCTCGACAGTGAATTCGCGGGCAGGATCGCGACTGATATCGGACATTTCGATGCGATCGTGGCGATCGAGATAATCGAGCACCTCGAGAATCCGTTTCGTTTTGTCAGGGAATGTTCGAAGCTGCTAAAGCCGGGCGGCCTGCTTTTTTTAACGACGCCCAACGTTGAGGCGGTAAATTCGCGTCTGATATTCTTATACACCGGCAGACTCAAATCGTTCGGTGCTTACGAGACGGTGCGACCGGCTCACATAACGCCCATTTTCAAATGGAAGCTGGACATGATCCTCGATGAGGCAGGTTTTGATACTGTGTACGAGGGATTTAACAGGTACTTTTATCGGACCGGTACGAATCTGAAAGGCTCTATAGCGGCATTCGTTGCACGCGCGTTATCGCCGATCGTGAAGGGCGAGAAGGGCGGAGAGGGCCGGATAGTCGTCGCCAGATCAAAGTCTTAAAAGATGGCAACTCGTTTTATAGGAAAGCTTCCGCCGGTCCAGGAGAGATCGAATCTCGTGGTGCCGGTCGTCATCTTGTGGGCGGTGGTCGCGGCCGCGATCGTGAGCTTCGTATGGATCGACAACGAGCTCGGTTCGATGATGGAGGGCCTTTACCTTCTCCCATGGTCGTGCCTGACGGCTATTGTCGTCTTGGCTCCGACCGCATATCTCGCCTACG
>CAMLKY010000347.1 GCA_946480545.1 uncultured Acidobacteriota bacterium | reverse complement strand
GTTCGTCTTTGAAATACCTCAGATAAGCGACGCCGCCCCGAAAGGACTTGTAGCTTAGATAGATCAAGAAGGCGGCGAGGATGTAAAAGAGAAATATCACAGAGGGTCTGCAGTTCTCACCTATCAGTTTCCGGTTTTTTCGGAGAGTAACAACTATGCAGCAGCTCGATGGTTCGGCGTGTTGCGTCCCGGCGGGCAGCCATCAAACTCGCCGCGTTTCTCCCGAGCTCCTCGCGTCGAGCCTTGTTCCGGAGAAGCTCCGCAAACACCTCGGAGAGTTGTGAAGCAGTCTGCCGAGTATCTGATCGCGCGGGCAACTGAACGATCGCATCGCTCTCGATGAACTCCTTCACGACTGCTTCGAAATTGTGCGTGTGTGGGCCGGTGACGATCGCCTTTCCTTCGGCGGCCGGCTCGAGAATGCTTTGACCGCCGTGAGGTATCAAACTGCCGCCTACGAACACGATCTCCGCCAGTCGATAAACCGAACGAAGCTCGCCGATCGAGTCCAGAAGAATGATATCCGACGTCTTGTCCGAGTCCGAAGGCCGGGCGGTGCGCCGCGCAAAATGCTGTGTCGTATCGCGAAGAAGCTTCGCCACGGTATCGAAACGTTCGGGATGTCGAGGTGCGATCATCAACCTGCATGAATCGCCGAGCAGGACCTTGAGCGATTCGAGGACATGTCGTTCCTCTGGTTCGTGAGTGCTGGCGGCGATGATAAGCGGCTTGTCCGCTTTGATGTCGAAACGTTGCCGCAGTTCGTCGCTCAATGCAATATCCTCACGACGCTCGGACTGCTCGAATTTGAGATTTCCGGTGACGCTGACACGCGAGGCGTCCATACCCAAAGCTTTGATCCGCGTTGCGTCGGCCTCGGTTTGCATAAGCGCAAGATCGATATCCGACAAGATTCGCCCAACTATGCCGCGAACTCTTGAATAATTGTCGAACGATCGTTGTGAAAGCCGGCCGTTTACTATCGCTATCATGGCTCCCGACAACTTTGCTTCACGAATGAACCGAGGCCAGATCTCAGTCTCCATGAGAAGCACCAGCGAGGGCCGAAATTTTCTCATCGCCCTTCGGACACTGAACTTCCAATCAAAAGGGAAATAGATGATCGCGTCCGCACTCTTTGTAAAGAGCTTCATGGCCAGTTCGTGTCCCGTTCGAGTCGTTGTAGAGATGACGAGCCGGTGATCCGGAAACTGATCGCGAAGGCCTTCAACGAGCGGCCGGGCCGCGTTGGTCTCTCCGACCGACACGCAGTGGAGCCAGATCGTGTCGCGTCCATCCTTCTCGAAGACCGGGTAATTGCCGAGACGTTGTTTGAAGCCACTCGCGTACTTCTCCCGCCGAAGCAGGAACATCGGCAGCATCAGCAGAAAACCGAGACTCAGGATAATTGAATAGAGAAAATACATTCAGGGCCGAACCACTAAAATACACGAAAAGACACGAACGGTGTCGAAACGGTTCGTGTCTTCTCGTGCATTTAGTGTCCACTCTCTCCCCTCTTCGAGGAGGTCGATCACTTTACTCTTTCGAGATATCGGGCCTCGGCCGGATTTACGCGGATCTTCTCACCCTCCTGGATGAACGGCGGAACATAAAGGGTGACACCGTTCTCGAGCGTCGCAGGCTTGTTCGAATTGGAAGCTGTGGCGCCTTTCAACTGAGGTTCGGTTTGTGTCACCGTCAGCTCCATCGAAGCCGGCAGCGCCACGCCGATGGGTTGGCCGTTGTAGAACTCGACTTCGATCTTCAATCCCGGCATCAACCACTGTGCGGCGTCACCCAGCTCGTCTTCGGTCAGTGCCACCTGCTCGTAGTTCTCGGAATTCATGAAGTGGTGATGCGAGCCGTCGGAATACAAGTACTCCATCTTGTGCTGCTCAAGTGTGATCTTCTCGAGCGTGTCATTTGAGCGAAAGCGGTATTCGAAAGAGTTTCCGGTGAGCAGATTCCGGAGTCTCGCCTGTACCATGGCCCGCAGGTTGCCGGGCGTATGGTGATGAAACTCCATCACTTTTACCGGCGATCCCTCGTGCAGGATCACCATACCTTTCCGAATATCGTTTGCTGAAATTGCCATAAAACGTGTGTTATCTCCGTACCTAAAAATGCAAAGCGGATAGTTTATCGGACGGCCGTCCGAATTGTAAAACGTAGCTCCTTTGCGAGCTCTGCGTGAAAGAACAGATCTCGCGCAAAGCTCGCCGAGCTCGCAAAGAATATGCGAACTTCCTCTAAGCCTCCCTCTTGAACGGCAACGGCGGCGGTTCCTCGCCTTCTTTCGGGGCTTCTTTCTTTAGCATCTGGTAGATGCCGACGATCTGTGTGATCCACTTCTTTGATTCCTCGTGATTCGGATCAAACTTGAGAGCTTTTCGGTAGTGGCCGCGGCCACAGACGCATCGTAGACGGACGTGTCTATCGGATCGCCACTCTGCGACCATTTGCCGCCGTTGGAATTGCTCGCGGGCTGCGCCGGCTTGGGCGTCTGGTTCTCGGTCGTGTGTGCAGTCACGGTCTGGGCGCGTGTGTGATCGGTCGGGCTGACATTGCCATTTACGACCGGCTGCGAAGCGCGATTGCATCCGATGAGTATGAATGCTGCAAGAATTAATAGAAGACATTTCATATATTTTGCTTCGAACACGAGGCTCCTGTCGCTGAAAGCGACACCTATGCGCAATGGCCGACCTCCTGTCGCTGAAAGCGACCCCTATGCGCAATGGCCGACCTCCTGTCGCTGAAAGCGACACCTATGCGCAATCGCCGACCTCCTGTCGCTGAAAGCGACACAGCATTAAAGCCCAGGGTTGAATGAGCGAAGCGAATGAAACCCTGGGTATGTCAAAACCAATTAACGTCGCTGAAAGCGACCGCGCTTGTTGCTCGCTTTCAGCGAGCGATTCCATATCGATCCGTACCCAGGGTTCCGCCGAAGCGGCTCCACCCTGGGCTTTAATGCTATGTCACCTTCGGCGACAGGAACGCGGTACGTCTCACCTTCGGAGACCGGGACGCGTATGTCTCACCTTCGGCGACAGGAACGCGGTACGCCTCACCTTCGGCGACAGGAACGCGGTACGTCCACCTTCGGCGACAGGAACGCGTACGTCTCACCGTGGGCGACACGGCCATCTTAATTCGACTTCTCAATGTACGGCCGTGCTTGGACGATGTAGATGCGGCCATTCATGATGCCCCATTCGATGTCCGGTTCGCGCTTTCCAAGCACGCGACGAATGTCGATCGCTGTTTTCGCGAGTGCGCGGGCCTGGAGGTCACTGAGCACGCGCTTCTGAGCGTTAGCGCATTTGTCGCTCGTCTCCTTCAGATCACCGTTCTCATCGAACTCGAGCGCACTCTCCTGCTGCGAGAGCGTCATGACGATCACCGAGTTCGACTTCGGATTGAACAGGATCTGTTCCGGCAGACCGCTGTTGTCGACGACCTTCGAGTTATGCCCGCAGACGGCGCTTATGTAGACCGCATCCTTGTTATCTTCATCAAACGGATCTTTCGTGATCATCACGCCGCCCTTGGTCATATCTATGCCAACCTGGATCAGTGCCGACATGTGTACGTGCTTCTGGCTAACGTAATTCCGTACGCGTGCTTCGTATGCTTCGAATCGCCACAATGACGCCCAGACGCGCTTTACTGCTTCGATCAATTTGTTCTCGTCGCGAACATTCGGCACGCTCGAGTAGAGACCGGCCCCGCTGAAGTTAGGAAGGTCTTCGGAATTT
>CAMLKY010000346.1 GCA_946480545.1 uncultured Acidobacteriota bacterium | reverse complement strand
CACCGGGAAGTACACCCGCGACCAGCGCCCGACCGGCTCGACCCGGCTGGGGGATGAACTATCTCGTCGGAGGGATCTACCTGATAACGGGTCGCAACATCCTCGCCGCACAGTCGTTTTGTGCAGTGATTGGTGCCGCGACGGCTCCGATGGTCTATTTCTGCTCGCAGAAATTATTCAACAACAAGAGCGTAGGCCGCACCGCGGCGCTTGCGGTGGCATTCTTTCCTGCATTCGTTATCTGGTCGGCTCAGTTGCTAAAGGACGGACTCATCATCTTTCTGCTGGTCCTGGCGATGACGATGGTCCTGCAGCTCCAGCAGAGGCTGAATTACGCCGCGATCGGACTCATTGTCTTTTCGCTCTTCGGAATCATCTCGCTTCGGTTTTATATCTTTTACATGGTTGCGATCGCGATCGCCGGCAGCTTTGTGATCGGGCTCTCGCAGAAGTCGTCTTCCATCGTAACGCGTGTCGTTATCCTGTTGATTATCGGCGTCGGTTTGACTTACCTGGGTGTCATCCGTAACGCCACAGCGAACTTCGAAACGTACGGGGATCTCGAGAGGATTCAAATAAGCCGTCAGGATCTGGCTCGCTCCGCAGAATCTGGATTTGGCGAGGACGAGGTCGATGTGTCGACTACAGAAGGAGCGATCTCGGCAATACCGCTTGGCTTTGCAGTATTGATGCTCGCTCCATTTCCCTGGCAGGCGACGAGTCTCCGTCAGGCGATCGCGCTTCCTGAAGTATTCCTCTGGTGGGCGATGATCCCGCTTATGATCGCGGGCATCGCCTATTCGATAAGGCACAAGTTGAGGACCACGTTTCCGATCTTGTTCTTCAGTCTCACCCTCACGCTTGCGTATTCGATCTTTCAGGGTAACGTCGGTACCGCTTACAGGCAGCGGACTCAGATACAGGTTTTTCTGTTTATGTTTATTGCTGTCGGATGGCAGCTTTGGAAGGAGCGGCGCGCGGATCGGAAGCTGGAACAGGCGATCAAACAGCGACGCTTTGACGAGCGGTATATTACGGGCAGTTTGCATCGTCAGTAGACAAGTTTGTGTGCGGAATCGTCGGCATAGTTAACAATTCAGAGACGCCGGTCGAGCGCGAATTGCTCGAGCGGATGAATCTCTGTATCGAGCATCGCGGTCCCGATGAGGATGGGTTCTACCTCAAAGAGAATGTCGGCCTCGCGATGCGCCGGCTTTCGATCATCGATCTTGCGAGTGGTCAGCAGCCGATCAGGAGTGCCGACGGTACGAAATGGATCGTCTACAACGGCGAGATCTACAACTACCAGGAGCTCCGTCGCGATCTCGAATCGCGCGGGCATAAGTTCTACACCAACTCAGATACGGAGGCGATAGTTCATCTCTACGATGATGAAGGCGCCGATTGCCTGCGACATCTCCGCGGTATGTTCGCGTTTGCGATCTGGGATGAGCGGGACCGGTCGCTATTTATTGCTCGTGACCGCGTTGGAAAGAAACCGCTTCTGTATTCGCATCAGACGAATGGCGATCTGATATTCGGGTCCGAGTTCCAGGCGCTGCTTCAGCACCCGGCAGTCTCGCGCGAGATCGATCACGAAGCGATCGACGAATACCTGACCTACCTCTGCGTCCCGGCTCCAAAGACCGCTTTCAAACAGATACGAAAGCTCGAGCCAGGCCATTGGCTGCGCTGGAAGGATGGCCACGTCGAGACAAAACGATACTGGCTGCCCGACTTTTCCAAGAAGATAAAGATCTCGCAGGAGGAAGCGATCGAAGAAACGACGCGTATCGTACGCGAATCGACGAGGCTTCGGATGATCTCGGAAGTACCGCTTGGAGCGTTTCTGTCCGGGGGAGTCGATTCCTCGACGGTCGTGGCCCTGATGGCGCAGGAGAGCGACCAGCCGGTCAAGACATTCTCGATAGGCTTCGAAGAGCAGGATTACAGCGAGCTGAAGTACGCAAGACGAGTTGCCGAACATGTCGGCGCCGAGCATCACGAATTCATCGTCCGTCCGAATGCGGTCGAGATCCTTCCCAGCCTTGTTCGGCACTATGGCGAGCCGTACGCGGATTCGTCGGCAATACCCACCTACTACGTTTCGCGCGAAACGCGAAAGCACGTAACGGTTGCGCTCAACGGCGATGGCGGTGACGAAAGCTTTGCAGGTTATGAGCGCTACTCGGCGATGCTCATCGCGGAAAAGTATCGCCGCGTGCCGGAGCTGTTGCGGCGGACTTTGATCGAGGGGCCAGTGAATCTCGTTCCGACCTCCGAAATAAAACGCAGTCGCGTACGCGACGCGAAACGTTTCTTCCGCGCCGCTAATCTGCCGCGGACCGAGCGATACCTGCGATGGATGTCGACGTTCGATCGTGATGCTAAGTCCGAGATCTATACTGACGAATTTCGTAATGCGGTTGCGACGAAAGACCCGGCACATGTTCTCGGGGCTTGGTTCGCGCGGGCGAACGGGTCGGGCGTTCTCGATGCATCGATGCTGACCGATCAGATGACATATCTTCCCAACGATCTTCTGGTGAAGGTAGACATCGCATCGATGGCCAACTCACTCGAGGCGCGTTCGCCGTTTCTGGATCACAAGGTCATCGAGTTCGCGGCGAGCCTTCCCGAAAAGTTGAAGATGCAGCGCTACGAGACGAAATCGCTTTTGAAGAAGGTCGCTGCACGCCTGGTTCCGCGCGAGGTGATCTACCGTCGGAAGATGGGTTTCGGTGTGCCGATCGGGAAGTGGTTTCGCGATGAGATGAAAGATTTCATCACCGACGCGCTCTTGTCGGAAAAGGCGCTCGCACGGGGGATCGTCAAACCGGAAATGATCCGCCGGTACGTTACAGAACATACGACCGCGGCGCGCGATCATTCATTTCAACTCTGGACGCTGCTCATGCTCGAGCTTTGGTTTAGGGAGTTCATCGATTAACAAAACAAAAATGAAGGGAGTCATTCTGGCGGGCGGTCTCGGGTCGAGACTGTTTCCGCTAACCAAGATCACAAACAAGCACCTCTTGCCGGTCCACAATCAGCCGATGATCTATTACCCGATCAGGACGCTGATCAATGCCGGCATCGAGGACATCATGATCGTCACCGGCGGAAATGCCGCGGGCGATTTTCTGCGGCTGCTTGGCAACGGTAAGGACTTCGGCCTGCGGCATCTGAACTACACGTATCAGGAGGGCGAGGGCGGCATCGCCGATGCGCTCTCGCTGGTCGAGCATTTCGCGGATACGTCGCCGATCTGTGTCGTGCTGGGCGACAACATCATCGAGCGAAACATCCGCTCCGCTGCCGATGAGTACAGGCAGCAAGGCAGCGGTGCCAAGATCCTTCTAAAGCAGGTAACCGATCCGCAACGCTTCGGCGTGCCCGAGCTCGATGGTGACCGCGTGGTGCGGATCGAGGAGAAGCCGGCCGAACCGAAGTCCGACTACGCCGTAACGGGCATATACTTCTACGACCATACCGTTTTCGATATCATAAAAACGCTCGTGCCGTCGGGTCGCGGCGAGCTGGAGATCACCGACGTCAACAACCATTACATCCAGCGCGGCGAGATGTCGTGGAACGAGCTCGAAGGCTGGTGGACCGACGCGGGAACATTCGAGAGCCTGTTAAGGGCGTCGAACCTGGTGGCCGAATCGGGAGCTAATAATTTGTAATTCCTATTTTCGTGCGTCTTCGTGTGCGTTCGTGGTTACAGTCTTGGTGTGTGAAGAACTGGAACGACGAAGCCCCA
>CAMLKY010000345.1 GCA_946480545.1 uncultured Acidobacteriota bacterium | reverse complement strand
GTAGCTGTCGCGGGCGCGGACGGCGACATTCGTCTGATTCACCTTCACTTTGATCTTGCGAGTTTTTCCGGGAATGCCCTCGCTGTTCGGGTAGTAGCCGATGCTGTAAAACTCGCGCAGCTCGCTCGCGATCTTTGAGAAGGCCTTGTTCAGGTTTGTCACATTGCTCGCCAGGTAGATCGTTCCGCCCGTCATGTTCGCGAGCTTGTTCAGGTACTCCTCGGCGAATTTATACTCTTCCAGTGTCGTGCCCTTATCGCTCGCTGTTTTGACGCCCGGAGTAGGAATCGCGATCTTAGGCGTTCCCGTTGTAGATCCGCCCGGCAGATCGATGATCGTCTTGTTCTTCATCGACTGAACATCCGCGAACGTGTCATAGCGGATCGGGTAAATGAGCGCGTCCAGCTCGAGCGAGTCTCGCACATTTTGGAGATCGTTCGACTGGGTGCTTGTCGTATCTACACCATCGGTGAAGAGCACTATCGCCTTCCGGCCTTTGGTAGTCCTCAGGCGGCCGTTCATCGTCTTATCAACGGCCTCGTACAAACTCGTACCCTCCGAGATCCTTGTGCTTCGTATCGCACGATAGATCGTCCCACGGTCGCTCGTCGCCTCGCATAGAACACGCACGTCTCGGTCGAACGAGACCACGATGACCTTGTCCTCGGGGCGAAGCTGGTCAATGAAAGCAATCGCCGCCGCCTGGATCTCGCCGATCTTGAACGTTGTCGAGTAGCTCATGTCGAGCACAAGCGCGACCGTGAACGGCTGGGCCTCGTTGGTGAAGTACGCGATCTCCTGCTCGACGTTATCCTCGAAGACCTTGAAGCTTTCCTGAGTCAGACCGCCGACAAACCGATTTTGCCGATCTATGATTCGGACCGGGATCGTCACGAGGCGTGTATCGACGGCGACGACATCGCTCATATCGTTATCGTCAGCAACGTACTTCGGCTCTTCAGCTTCGGGTGTCGGAGTTGGCGTGGCGACGATCGTTGGGGGGCGGTCGTTTTGTTTGCCGCTGCCTTTCGGCGGGACCCGGCGCGACTGAGACGCGACGGTAGTCGCAAGCATGCACGCGACGAACAAGAACAGGGCTAGCTTTCTCATTTTACGAGCGAGATCCGAAATCGATTGTACGATGCCTCGACCCGCTTAGAAAGATGTATCTGTGGCAGGACGCAAAAAGGGCGAAGCCGCGGCTTCGCCCGATTGTCTCGATCAGGTTCCGGCCAGCCGGTTCGTGCCCTGGCCAAAAACGTACGTGCTCTTCGCTTTAACGATCACGTTCGGTCGCATGACGCGGACGCTGATCCGGCGGCGCTCGCCTATCTGGCCCGCCTTATCCGGATAGTAGCCGAGTGAATACTGGCGTCTCAGTTCCTCGGCAATGCCTGCGAATGAGGCCTCGAGATTGTATAGAGAATCGGCCTCGAACTTACGTCCGCCGCTGTTCTGGGCCAGCGTCTCGAGATAACGAAGTCCCGCAGCATATTCACCGGGGCTCGAGCCGGCCGGTCCACGGCCAAGGGGACCGCCGCCGACTATGATGTTGATCCAGTCGTCCATATCAACGCCGCCGCGACGCCGGCCTCCGCCGCCGTAGCTGCTCTGCGTGTTATAACGGATCGGATAGAAGAGTGCATCGACCTCTTCGACATCCGCGATCGTGGCCGGAAAGTTCGAACGACGCGACGTCGTATCGACCCCGTCCGTAAACAGCACCACCGCCTTACGTCCAGGAATGTTCGGCAGCTCGCGATTGATGACGTGATCGACGGCGTCATAGAGACTTGTTCCATCGCCGAACTGCGCCTGATAGACGGCTTGGCGGAGAACGCGTCGATCGCTCGTCGGACGCGAAAGAACGCGGACCGATTCGTCAAACGCGATGACCATCACTTTGTCGTTCGGGCGAAGCTGATTGATAAAGGCCAGGGCACCGTCCTGGATCTCGTCGATGCGAAATGCGGTCGACGGGCTAACGTCGATCATCAGAACTACCGTGAAAGGCTGCTCGACCGACTGGAACCAGTCGACCTTCTGCTCGACCCCATTTTCGAAGATCTTGAAATCCTTCTGCTGCAGCCCGGAAATGAATCTGCCATCGCGATCGAGAACCGATACCGGCATCGTGACTAGGTTCGTTTCCACGCGCACCACTTCGTCTTCCTCTGAGATCGGCGGGGTCGGCAATTTCGGCGGTGGAACGGTGGATGTTCTCGTCGATCCGCCGGTCAACACCGGTGGCCGGCGTCCCGTCGTCGTAGATGGAAGCTCATTCTTTAATGTCGGTGCAGAATCTGGTGCGGGCGTAGGTGCGACTCTGGGCCGCGTCGAGCGGTTAGTCTGTCCGAACGAGGAAAGACCTGCTAATCCCAGAAATACAATGGCCAGCGATACCCTTTTCATAGCTAAACTCCGGGCGCAATTGATTTTCAGGGGAAAGCAGTGTTTTGACGGATTCCGGCGGGCTTTAGTTGCTAAATATTTTGGTCTAAAAGCTCCACCGAAAGGTCATGGAACGTTCGTCGAACCGAATTGATGTTCACGAACGGAAGAGAATGGCCGTGGGTACGATTCGTGAGCAGGACAAAGATCCGCTCGTTTTCAGGATCGACCCACAACGATGTGCCGGTAAAGCCGTTATGACCAAAGCTCTCACGGGACATCTTTGTCCCGGCGGTCGAGCCTTCCGTAGATGCCAACTGGAAGCCGAATGACCGGTCTTCGTTCATTCCGTTTGTGAAATTCGTTCGAAAAAGCTCACAAGTCTCGCGTTTGAGGAGCGTGGTTCGATTCGGAAGGAACTGTTCGGCGATGCGAAAGATCTCTTCGGCGGTCGAGAACAGACCGGCATGCCCCGCGGCACCGCCCAGGAACCATGCATTCCCGTCGTGAACCTCGCCCCAGATCACATCATTGCGAAACGCACCGGTCGATGCCGCTTCGGCGGGGCCTTTGAGATAACCCTGCTCGATGCAGGTTTGCATCTCGAATTCATTTCCCTTCTCGCTCGCAGCGATCCTTGGCCTCAGTTCAGCCGACGGGTTGAAACCGGTGTTGACGAGTTTTAGCGACTGCACCAAGAGAACATCGACCAACTCCGCGAGGCCCATGCCGGTGACAGCCTCGGCAACGAGTGCGAGCGTGATGAAGTTCAGGTCGCTGTAGACGACGGGATCCGAACCGGCGTCGGCCAGCGTGTTAGCGATCTCATGGGCCACCCGTTCCCGGTCGGACGTGAGGAGATAAAGCGGTCTCCACGCCGGTAGGCCGGAGATGTGCATCATCAATTGATTGATGGATATTTCGGCGTTTCCAGAAGTGTAGAACTCATTCAGCAGATCGCCGACCGCTGCGTTAGGATCGAGCCGCCCGCCTTCGACAAGCTTTGTAATGATAAGACCGGTGGCAAGCGGCTTCGTGAGGCTCGCAATATCGTAAATCGTGTCCGGGCGCGCTTCGATCATTTCCGGCTCGACGACCGAATGCCCTAGCGCGTCATGAAAAACGATCTCACCTTTCTCCGCGACCAGATACACCGCCGACGGAAAATCGCCGGCGGCTATTCGGGACTCGAGGAAATCGGAAATCTGTGGATGCATAGCTCGTTGTTAGAAACAATTCTTAGCGGAGCGACCGGAGCGCGGGCATCCTGCCTGCATGAGGGCGGAGCCCGAAAAAGCTTTGACCGAGTCGAATCATAATCGGACGTCGCTTTCGCGACGTGCAGGCAGGATGCCCGCGCTCCAGTCCGGTTGCAGGCA
>CAMLKY010000344.1 GCA_946480545.1 uncultured Acidobacteriota bacterium | reverse complement strand
GCGCACGGGATCGAGCTGCATCGCGCTCGCGCCCGGGCCGGGTGCGGCACCGGCAGTCGCGGGTGGCGTCGTCGGAGCCCCGGCCGCGGGTGTCGTCGGAGCCGTCGGTGCCGGCGTCGGGGTCGGCTCGGGTGTGACCCCTCGCTTTGTACGTTGTCGGTTTTGCTTTACGGATGTGTCGACCGGATCGACAGCGAGTGTAGCAGGAACCAGACCGGTTATGACCATCAGTAAAGCCAGGCCGGCAGCTAAGGATCGCTTAAAGGCGGAATACTTCATTTGTCGAGATCTCCTTAAGGTGAACTGTGTGGATTGAACGCCGTGCTTTTTAGGAAAGCGGGTACCGGACTATGGGATGGATCCGAATGCCCGGCGTTCAGAACTGAATCTTTTTGAGCACGGGTATTATTGTGTCAGGCACCCCGACTGTCAAGAGACTTTTTGCCCGCGTTCGTATTCGGCCGTACACAATAAGAAACAAAATCGGTGATTGCGTTGGAATTGATGAGAGAAAAGGTTTTTGCTGTCTTCACATTGGGAACTTGTCGAGGCACTTTTTAGTTTGCCACCAGCTTCCTTAGTACTCCCGGTCTTTTAAATTGCCACCAGCTTCAGCTAGTGGTGGGAGCACAACAAACCTCACCGGCTTTAGCCAAATTCTCTGGCTGAAGCCTAAGGAATGTTTCTTAGTCTGATTTTGGCTAAAGCCGTGCTCGAGGTATGCCGACCACCAGCTAAAGCTAGTGGCAATTTAAAGACCCGACCACTAGCTAAAGCTAACTGCGAGTTAAAGACCGGGGATCACCAGCTACAGATAACGGCAAGTTAACGACTCAGCAAAAGCCAACGCCAATTTAAAGCGAAGAGTTACCCAAATGAAAAAGGCTGCCTCTGTAGACAGCCTCCTTCTAATTGACCTACACCTGTCGCTTACGCAGATGGTTGCTTCAGGATTCCCGCCAGGGCCTTGATTCGTGACGAGTCGGCGCCATTCTTTGCCTGGGCCGAGCTCTTCTCGACTGTCGACGCGAGCTTTTTCATCCTCGAGCGGTCCGACTTTTCGATCGCATCCCTGAGCTCGGCGATACGCTCGGCCGTAAGACTGTTCGATCGTTCGAGCTGATCCACATAGGCCTTAGCAACAGCGAGCGTACGCGGCCATTCCATCCGCTCCTGCGTCTGCACATTGAGCATCGACATGCGGACGCTCTTCGCCGCGTCGATCTCGTTCTGGGTCAGAAACCGTGTCGGTGTCAGCTCGAAGACGTCGAGCCCGCGGGCGATCTCGGAACCATAGATGTAGCCGTTGTACCAGTAGGCCGACCAGTGACCGCCCATGACGATCGACTTCGGATCGATCGGACCGCGATCGAAATACGCGATCTCGACGGGCTTCTTCGGGTCCGTAAAATCCATTACGGAGATTCCGCCCTGATACCAGGCTTGTACCTTTATGTCGCGTCCCGGGACCGGGATGAGCGAGCCGTTGTGTGCAACGCAGTTCTCACTCTCGGTCTGTGCCGCCGGCAGCTTGTAATAATTCGCGAACGACAGCTTATTGGCACTCAGGTTGAAGATCGCGTTCGCACCCCAAACATTCGGATCGTTCGCCCGGCAGCGTGCCGCCATTCCACCGCCCCACTCGTCAGTGAAGACGACCTTCTTTCCGTCGTTCGAGAATGAAGCCGAGTGCCAGTAAGCGTAATTCGGATCATTCACCGCATCGAGCCGCTTCGGATTCGCAGGATCGCGGATGTCGAGCAGGATGCCGTTACCCGAACAAGCGCCCGCTGCGAGGCCGATCTCAGGATACGCGGTGATGTCGTGGCACTGATCGGTGGGCTCGACGCGGCCCGTACCGTGCGTCGCCGCGCTCGAGATGGCGTTGATCGCACCCGTCTTCGGATCGCCGAAGATCCGCGGTGTTGAAACTACTGCCGCATTTTGCGGCGCCGCGAGCGGAACTTTGATCACCTCGATACGGAAAAGCGCCGTGTTCGGATCTTTATCAGGGGCTCCGCCCGAACATCCGGCTAACTCTTCACCAGGCCGGACGAACGAAGTACCGGAAACGTAGATGTAAACGTTGTCCTTGTCTTTCGGATCCAAAACCAACGTGTGCGTGTGAGATCCACGGCAGGTTTGCACCGCCGCGACCTGCTTCGGGTTGCGGATGTCGCTGATATCGAATATTCGAACGCCGCGGAAGCGGTCCTTATTCGGGGCAGGTCCGTCAGGAACGGGACTCGCGGCCGGCTTCGGGTCGGCGGGAAAGCCCTGCTCTCCACAATCGACCCGGCCGTTCGGCATCTCGACCGACATGAACAAAAGGTTCCGGTATACCGACGGATCACCCTGTCCACCGGGACATACCATCGATGTCACAAGCTTCACCTTCGCCGGGTCGGAGATGTCATAGATGCTCATCCCGTAAAAGTTACCCATGAAAAGGTGATTGCCCTGGAATGCGAGATCGGAATTCGCGAACGCGAGTTGTGCGAGCATCAACTGGAACGGCTTCGGGATCTGTACCGCATCGCCGATCCCGATGCTTGCGAGCATCCGCTTTACTTTCGGGTCGTCCGCGTTGTCGGTGCCCAGCTCGAATGCGTCCGGCTTTCGGATAAGTCCGACGTGCTTGATGCCGGCAGCTATCTCGCCCGCATCGTAAAGACCGGGACTCAGTTTGGACCGCGGATCATTCGGGTCGGATCCTTTCATGCCGGGAGGCAACGGCTTTGGCGCCGGCGGATCCTGAGCGAGCGTGCCCGCTGCCATAAATGCGCACATGAGCAGTGACGCAGCGAACAAACGAAAAACGATGGTGTGTATTCGAATCATGATTTAACTATTACGGGATCTCTGCCAAAAGGGTTTGCATTGAATTGATCTCGGCACGCTGGCCGGCATCGACATCAGTCGCGAAATTGAACAACTCGGCATCCTGCCCCGAGCCGGCACTGTCGAAGAGGTCTTTTACCATTACAAGGGCGCCCGTATGATGCTGGATCATTCCCTTGAGAAACAAGCGGTCGAATTCAGCGCCTTTTGCATTGCGAAGAGCTTCCATCTGCTCCTTTGTAAGCATGCCGGGCATCAGGTGTTCAGTTGCCGCGGCTTTCGGCGGTTCGTGGTGAGCCGAATGATCGGCGGCAGACTCGGCCTTGCTGCGACTGGCTGATACGGGCACCGATGAGACGGAGTTTCTTGTTCGTCGTCCTGGACGCGATCAGGTCCGTCATCTCAACCGCCTGGGCATGATGATGGATCATGCCCTGCATGAACTCGACGTCCTTTCTGGAGATCGGCGGAAGCTTTGCCCTTGTCGTTGCGGGAAGCTTCTTCGTCTCCTGACCGGGCGCACCGGGTTGGACGACAGCGGGTGACTGAGCCGAGTTCGATACCACGAACACTCCAGCAATCAGGAAGATGATGACGAACATACCGCCAAAGCGGAACGATTTGCATTCGGGGATTTTGTAAAAACTTTTCATCGGATCCTAGCCCAACTTAGCATAACTCGGGGTCACCGTACGAACGGCCTTTGCTTAGACGCCGATCCACGGGCGGCGGGATGTCGCAACATCCAGCAAGCGACAAAAATGCGTGGACGTAACTGTTGAATCAAAACTAGACCCATGAGTTCGAGCAGTGACAGCGCGGCGCAAAGCGATGATCGCATTAGCCTCACCTCAGTAATCTACTGTACACTTCAAATGTCGGGTCAAACACATAAGCGTTTTTTTACCTGACTAGCCACCGAACACGCGC
>CAMLKY010000343.1 GCA_946480545.1 uncultured Acidobacteriota bacterium | reverse complement strand
CTGATAGGTGTGAGCCATCACAACGTATTGCGGATTTGTCGACTTGATGACCTGCTCCCACGCGTCAGCGTATGCGTCCGGCGTGTACATGCCCAGCTTTTCGTTTCGGGCAACGATCACTTTCTCGAGATCGAATGCCGCGATCTCCTGTGCGAGGCCGCAGTCCTTATCGCAAGGCAGGACCGCCGTTACCTTCAGCCCAAGGTCCTTGCCGATACTCTGCGCGGCGGTGATCGCTTCCAGTGAAGTCCTGTTCAGAACGCAGTTCTTGTGCTCGATAAAAACGAGTATGGTGCTCATATTTGAGAAGTGAAATTATGACAAATAGGCAATGGGCTGGCAAACGCGAATAAAAAAGGACGTGCGTTCGAACGCACGTCCTCGGATAAACGCCAGAGAGCCGGCCTATTGAATAGTGTTTGGCGACGTCGCTGGAATATCTCCCGTCAAACCAAACTCCTTAACAAACAAACCGGCGGTGCTACGCTGGATCCACCAGGTGCCGGTAGACGGTCGAAAGACGGCCTGATCGGCCTTCCGGTCGCCATCATAATCGGCTGGTTGAGGAACATCGCCGGCGGTGCCGAACTGCACGAACATGTTCTGTCCGACTCCTAGTGCAGAGAGTGAGGACCGCAGGATATACCAGCCTCCTTCGCTCGGACGGTAGACCGCAACGTCGGCTTTTCCGTCTCCGTCATAATCTGCCGGCACCGGAAGGTCGGTCGACACGCCATGGATCAACTGGTTGTAGGAAAACAGGTTGCCCGCGCTTGTCAGCCAGATCCAGCGTCCATTGCTAGGCCGGAATACCGCGGGATCGATCTTGCCGTCGCCGTCGTAATCAGCCACGACCGGCTTATCGCCCGCGATCCCGAGCGGAACTTCCTGATAGACCATCCCCGAACTCCGCAGAATATAGAAACGGTTGTTCGACGGCCGGTAGATCGCAAGGTCCGTCACGCCATCGCGGTCGTAGTCACCCTGGACCGGGATGTCACCGGATACACCCCACAACCTCGCACCGTAATTGGTACTGGGATCCGTAGACGTATACCACGTGCCGTTCGAGCCTCTGAAGACCGCGGGGTCGGTAGTTCGATTCCCGTCGTAGTCGCCGGGAACCGGAATGTCACCGGTCGAACCCAGATTGGCAGCAATGCCTCCGCCGGTAGCGATCGAGAACGAAGCCCACGGAGAATTTGCAGCCTGCGGCCTGAAGATCGCGAGGTCGGCCTGGCCATCCGTGTTGTGATCGAATCCCGGATCACTGCAGTTGTTGGTTTCCCATTTGCGGAACGTATAGGACGGACAGAATGTGCCGGCATTGATGTTATGCACGACGATGACATACGTCGCACCGGCCGGTACCGTGAAGCTCATGGCCGTCGAGAAATTCTGGCCCGAGCTCAGCCCGGGGTCGCCGATGAGGTTGGCTGTAACTGCAGCAGGGTTATACGAGGTGAGATATGCGGCCATGCTGATCTGGTTTGTTGCCACGCCGCACCCGGTCGCATCGAGCTCGACAAAGACACAGATCGGGCCGCCCGATGTGTTGGTGTATGTATAGGAATCCGAAAGCAACGCCCCCGTGAACGGAGCCGGTGGGGTTCTCAGGAATTCGCACGTGCTGCCGCGCCCGTCCCGGTTCAAGCGTCCCGTCTGAGCTGTATCGCCGGTGGCGATCGAACCCATTTGAACGACCGGGGGACCGAGCGAAACGCACTTGTTCTGTGCAAAGCCCGGAGCCACCGCTGAAAACACAAAGGCAAAGAGAAATGTAATCGAAATTACACGATTCCTCGTGTTGGACATAGAAACCCTCCCAATTTTTGATGATATGTCGGAAACATAATAAGACGTTCGGCAGTCGCTCGACAAGGCTTTTCGACTGTAAATGGATTCGAACGGTCCCAAGATAGAATCTGATTGTAAATATTCTGAAAAAGGCGTATTTTTGGAGCACCAAGAACTGTGAGTTTTTCTTTCGTTCAGTTGTTCCGAGAATGAGTGTCTCAGAAGTCTGTAGCTGTTTACACTCGTGCATCCCACGCTCGGAACATCGCCTATTATCCGAGGAGGGAACCTTTGTGAGAAATTTGAAAGTGGAGACGAGGACCATCGTCTCAGTTGCTCTGTTTTTTGTTTCTGTAGTGTTTACGAATCAGGTTGCGTTTTCGCAATACGTCTGCCAACTCCAGGGAGCACCGATCGTACAGACAGGTTCGATCGCAGCCGGTGATATGACGCAGAATGCGCGTATCAACCGTGACGGAACTCCGTCGAGCTGCACGGGCGGTGCACCTACCGCGGCACCGGTTGCCGGCACGTTTCGCTTTGATGCGTATAACTACACCAATCCTCACCCGGTCGAAGCATGCGTCGTCGTCGAATACAACATGACTGCCTGCGGCGCAGCTAATTCGACGCAAGTCAACGCGTACTCAACCTTCAATCCCGCGTCTCCGAATACCAATGTAATCGGTGAACCGGGCTTTAGTACGGTGGGCACCGGTACGCTAACGTTTCGGGTCGCTGCCAATGCGGCATTTACGATTGTCGTTCACGAAGTCGCCGCAAACGCAGGTTGCCTGAGCTACAGTTATTCGCTGACCTACCGGACGGGCTGCCGCGAGCCGGGATTCGACAAGTCCAATGACGGAAAAGCGGATCCCACGGTATTTCGCCCGAGCACCGGCACGTGGGAGATATTCAACTCGGCAGGCGGCACCAACTCGCTCCTGTTCGGTCTTAGTGGGGACATCATCACCCCCGCAGACTATACGGGCGATGGCCAGACGGACGTAAGTACTTACCGTCCATCGGTGAATACGTGGTTCTATTCTTCAAGCCAGACCGATCCGCAGAATAACGTCGTCTATCAGCCTTGGGGCTCGTCAGGAGATATTCCGGTTCCGGGCGACTATGACAAGGACGGTAAGGCGGACATCGCAGTTTGGCGGCCGTCCAACGGAACGTACTACATACTTCGCTCGTCGAACGCGACAGTTCAGTACCAGAAATGGGGCCAAAGCGGCGATGTACCGGTTGTCGGCGACTACGATGGCGACCTGACGTCGGACTTTGCGGTCGCACGGCCGTCAGGTGGTCAGTATCGTTGGCTCATGCTGAACAGTAACTTTGGTTACGGGTTTGTCTATGGATGCGGTACCGCTGTGCCATCGTGCGGAGCGGGTGTGGTTTGGGGACTCACGACCGATCGGCTCGTATCGGGTGATTTCGACGGCGACGCCAGGACCGACATCGCAGTATTTAGACCGACCGATGGTAGTTGGAGATTCCTGAGAAGCTCGCTCGGACTCGGTAACGCCCCGGGTGCAACCGCCGGAGCTGGCGTCCTTTGGGGACTGACGGGTGATGTGCCGCAGCCGGCTGACTACGACGGCGACAAGCGCACTGACTTTGCCGTCTTCAGGCCAGCGAACAGCACGTGGTATATCCAGAACAGTATGGCCGGAACTTCGACGATACTTCCCTGGGGGGCGACCACGGATCAGCCCGCCACATCGCCGTATCTCGCGACCAATCCGTAGGACATCGCAGAACGCATAGAAAAAGGATCAGGGGCTTTCTCCTGATCCTTTTTTCGTTTATTCGAGCGCGAAGTTAGAGAACGCGGACTTCGGTCTTTAACTTCTCGACCAGTTCCGCGGCTCCCGCCTTCGCGTCGCCGTTCCCGAGCATCTGCGTCTGCTTAGTCTTTAACGGCATATACACCTTTTCAACGGATGCTGCAGAAGCGAACGTATTGACTGCT
>CAMLKY010000342.1 GCA_946480545.1 uncultured Acidobacteriota bacterium | reverse complement strand
TGAATTAGTGGTTACAGTCTTAGAGCGCAAGAACTGAAACCACGAACGCACGCGAAAGAACACGAACAGAGGGCCTTCGGACTCACGAGACTCACCAGACTCACCGACTCGCCAGAATCGGCGAAGCGTGTTTTAATACCGTTTCGCCGATTTATTCTGGCACCTGCATGACATTCCCTGCGTCTAAGCAAGAGCCGAAGAGTGGCACCCCAAGCAATATGTCGAAGCTTTTTTCACTGGCCCTCTCAGTTCTATTACTCACTGTCGCGTGTCAGACGCGGCAGTTGACCACTCCTACCGCCGAGGCAGAGACTACCGCCACGCCGGCGCCGGCATCATCGCCGGCCGACTCTCTGACGATCGCGGCAGTCGGCGACATAATGCTCGCGTCCCCGTTTCCTAACGAATCCCGAATGCCGCCGAATGACGGCGCCGATCTGCTCAAGGCAGTTGCCCCAATACTGTCTGCAGCCGATATCGCCTTCGGAAACATGGAAGGCCCGATCGTGGACGGAGGCATTTCCGAGAAATGCCCGCCGGGCTCGACTCGATGCTTTGCATTTCGGATGCCGACCCGGTACGCGAAATATTTGAAAGCGGCAGGATTCGACGTACTCAGCGTCGCGAACAATCACGCTTCGGATTTCGGCGAGGCCGGGCGCTCGAGCACGCGTCGAACGCTTGATGAGCTCGGGATCAAACATGCAGGAAGTGACCGGGCGAGATTCTCAACGACTTATCTCGAAGTTAAAGGCCAGACCGTCGCATTCATCGGATTCGCGCACAACAATGTACAGCCAAACGTGAATGATCTCGAAACGGCGCGAAGGCTTGTCGTGGAGGCGGACCGGAGGGCTGACATCGTAGTAGTTTCGTTCCACGGTGGAGCCGAAGGGACCGGAGCACAAAATGTCCCGCGACGGACCGAACTCTTCTTTGGCGAGAAGCGCGGCAATCTGCCGCTGTTCACCCACACTGTCATCGACGCCGGTGCGGACCTGGTCCTCGGACACGGGCCGCACGTGCTGCGCGGTGTGGAACTCTACAAAGATCGCCTGATCGCATACAGCCTCGGGAACTTTGCGACCTACGGCTGGTTCCGGCTCGAGGCGGAGACGGCGCTTACGGTGATACTCGAAGCAGAGCTCGATGCGAACGGTAAGTTCATCGGAGGGAAACTGCATTCGGCTCGGCAGGAAGGCCGAGGCATTCCTGTTTTAGATCCCTCGGGCACGGCTGTAAAGAAGGTCCGTGCTTTGTCGCAGACAGATTTCGGAGCGTCGGCTCCGGCGATCGCCGACGACGGTACCATCTCACCCAAATAGTTCTCGAGGCATTTTTTTCTTTCGGGCCGCAATGAAACCCATTGCGGCCCGAAGTAGTATTAGGCTTATCGTTCAAAACCAATCACAAAGGAGAAACGCATGAATAGAAATAATGTGGGATGGTTCGAGATCTACGTCGATGACATGGAGCGCGCGAAACGATTCTATGAAACGGTGCTCGGTGTAACGCTCTCTGATTTGGGGATTCCCGATGTTCAAATGCAGGCATTCCCGATGGACCCGGATGCTCCCGGCTCGGCGGGATCACTGGTCCATATGCCGGGATTCCCCGCCGGCGGCAACAGCGTGCTCGTGTATTTTACGTGCGAGGATTGTGCGGTCGAAGAAGGGCGTGTCGTCAATGCGGGCGGCAGGATCGAGAAAGAAAAGTTCTCGATCGGCGAATACGGTTTCGTCTCACTCGTCTACGATACGGAAGGCAACATGTTCGGCCTCCATTCGATGAAGTGAGGGGGTTGTATTCTCGATTTGCGATTTGCGATCTCTGCGGGCTTTGCGAGCTCTGCGTGAGACATCTTCCGTAGATCATTGACAGTCAATCTTCACGCAAAGCTCGCAAAGCCCGCAGAGATCGCAAATCCGATTCACTTCCCCCGTTTCTCTATTTGCGTGATGAGTCGCGTCGCATGGTTGCGGGCAATGAGGGGAATGCGTTCGTCGTCGGTGAGCTCTTTCAAGAGCGGAAGCATCTGGACGGGATCTGAAATCTCCTTGCGACGGATTAGCGAGTCAAGCGTATCCAAAAGGCGGGGCGCGTCGAGCGGTTGGTTTTCGCGGGCCACCGTAATGTCGAAGATCCACACGAATTGGTTCCCGAGTTTCCGATACTCGTCCACGAGCACCTGCGCTTCTTTGTTGGTCGTGTAGTTGAATCTCGCCGTCCGCTGCTTGTCGGCCTTCTTCAATCTGAACGTCATCGTACCGAGATGCGAGTAATCTTTTTCGTACTGATAGTTCTCGGTCGAATCCAAAAAATTCAATGCAGCGTAAGCGGCGTTTATCCTCTCAAGCGCCGCGGGCGAAACTTCCAGCGGATCGGTCCACGTGTCGGTGAACAGCTTTCTCGTGAAGGTGATGTTTCCTTTTCCTCGATCGTCGTGTTCGATGGTGATCTTGCTTATGACAAATTCGGGTTGCGAGAATTCGTAGAAGTGCGTCGGCTCAGACGCGTTTTGCTTCGGACTCGGCCCGCCGGCCGACGGGCGTTCGTTCTTTTTCGGCTCCGGTTTCTCCGGAACCGCCTGGACAGGTGTCGGGCTCGTGTCGGCCGGGGCGACGGCCTTCACCGCCGGGGCCTTGACCGCGGGCTTATTCCTGCGACGCGTCTGGGCAGAGCTCGACGCCGAAGAAATTAGTAGTACGAACGCAATAAGCCAAATAAAACGCATAAGAAAACGGGGTCGTCGCAGCGATGCGAAGGTGAAATGATAACAAATGACCCGCGTGTTTGATGAGACAAGGTGGGGAAAGGTTGAAAAGCTAAAGACTAAAAGTGAAGAACTAACGTCCTCCACTTTTTGCTTTAGCTCTTTGTTTTTAGTTCTCTTACTCGAACTTGACCGAAACGATCTTCGAAACGCCGGGCTCCTGCATGGTTACACCGTAGAGGGCACGGGCGGCTTCCATGGTGCGCTTGTTATGGGTGATGACGATGAACTGCGTCTTCTCGGCCATGTCGGCGATCTTGGTAACAAAGCGTCCGACGTTCGCGTCATCAAGCGGCGCGTCGACCTCGTCGAGAAGGCAGAACGGGGATGGCCGATACTTGAAGATCGCGAGGACGAGCGCGATGGCGGTCATCGCTTTCTCGCCGCCCGAGAGTAGGAGGATATTCTGCAGACGTTTGCCGGGCGGCTGCGCAACCACTTCAATTCCAGCTTCGAGTATGTCGTCGGATTCGAGAAGCGTCATCTCGCCTTTCCCGCCGCCGAACAGTTCCTGGAAGAAGCCGATAAAATTCTCGTTGATCTTCTCGAATGCGTCGCGAAAACGTGCTCGTGAACGTTCCTTGATCTCCCGCAGCGCCTCCTCGGCAGACGCGATGCTGTCGATGATATTGATCGCGCCGAAACCCTCGAGCCGTTCACGAAGGTTATCGACGTTCGAGCGACACGCTTCCAGATCGAATTCGTCATCCAGCGGTTCCGTATCGACGAGCACCGCTAGCTGCGTGTTGAGCTCCTGGGCACACTTCTCGTTGACGTTCTTTAGCTGGGTGACCGCCTCGGTTTGGCGAACCTCGATCGCCGCCCGCTCGTTAAGAGCATCCGCAGATCGGTGATTGAGGTCGGCAAGCTCGGCGGCCATTGCATCGGCGGCTTCGCGTGCGGCATTTACGGCGCCTATCGCCGCGGCGATCTCTTCGATTTCGGCATTCTTCTCGGTTTCGGCTCCGGCGATCCGGTCTGCGATCGCGGCCGTTGACTCACGCAGCGCAACGA
>CAMLKY010000341.1 GCA_946480545.1 uncultured Acidobacteriota bacterium | reverse complement strand
GCCGGAAGACCGCCCTGTGCCGATTGCGAACCGGGAAGCTCCGGATTCCAGGGATCGCTGTAGACCGAGATCCGCTCATCGAATATCTTTTCGCCGAGCTTTGTCTTGCCACCCGGGGCCGAGTAAACGCTGCGGCCCTCGTCGGCGTTTCGAGCGTTAAAAGTGAATCCAAGATTCCCGAGCAGATCGGCGACCGCCTGCGGCTCGAGAATAACCGTATATACACCCGGCTCGAGCGTACGAGCATTGGCGCCCTCGAGAGCCTTTCGAATCGATTCGCGAGCGATGCGCTTCGTGTCCAGCTTTGCGATGTCGAAATGGCTCCTGAGAAAGTAACCGGAGCTCGTACCGTCGGGGGTTCGGGAAGTGACCGAGAGACTCACGTTTGTCGTACGCTCGAACTCGAAGTTGCCGTTCTTCGTCGCGGATCCGCCCGCCTGAACACGCGTCGAATGAAAACCCGCACCGATGACCTTGTTGCGTTCCATCTCGGTCAGGATGTCGCTAATACTCTTTGCCCTCGCAGAGAGGGACAGGTTCGCAGTCGATTCTACATATCCGTTAGTCGGCTTATATGTCTGCTTTCCAAGCGTCGGCATATACTCGCGATCGACCGGAGCGCTCCGCGCGATCTTCTCCGCCTCTGCGACCATCGCTTTTAGGCTGGCGTCATCGGTATCGTTCGTCGACGCACCGCCGCGTTTGCCGTCTATCCAAACAGTTATGTTCGCGCTCCGAGCCATGCGCGTACCGCTTGTCAGGAAGTTGTTTCCAGCGAAACGGAGATGTGAAAGCTTGTCGCTCCCGACACTGACGCTCGCATCATTAGCCGTAACGAATGAAAGTATCTTGTCGGTCAAAGCACGTGCTTCGGATTCGGTAAGCAACATTAGTGATCATCCTCCATTTGGCCGGCCGCCGGTGATGAGGCGGTGTTAAGTACATTGATCTGTCTGAATCTCGCAACCGGACATGCGTGCGAAACGGCATTCGATTGTCCGGGCTCGCCCTTCCCATCATTGAACGAGCCGGGAACTTCGACCGTCTGCGGACCACCGAGACCATCGCACGCTCCCCAGAAGTCTGTCGTGCGCGACTGGTAGGCGACGTCCCGCAGCATCCCGACGATCTTTCCGCCTTTGATCTCCCAAAATGTCTGTCCGCCAAATTGGAAGTTATAGCGTTGCTGATCTATCGAGTAGCTCCCACGCCCTTTGATAAAGATCCCGTTATCGACGCCGGCGATCAGATCTTCCTGCGTGACATTTTCCTTTGCGGGTTCCAGCGAAACATTTGGCATGCGCGGAAAGGGAACGCTGCCCCAACTGTCGGCATGAAGACATCCGTAAGACGAATTCTTCCCGATCAACGGTGCAAGATCGCGTGTCGTCTGCCAATCGACGAACAAGCCGTCTTTGACGAGATGCCATTTCTGGCCTCGCACGCCTTCGTCGTCGTAACCGACGGTCGCGAGCCCGAGCGGCTGCGTACGATCCGCCACAAAGTTCACGATCTTCGATCCGAACTGAAGCTTCCCGGTCTTATCCGGAGTGAGGAAGCTCGTGCCCGCGTAGTTTGCTTCCCAAAGCAATGCCCGATCGAGCTCCGTCGGATGCCCGACCGATTCGTGGATCGTAAGGAACAGATGCGACGGGTGCAGGACAAGGTCGTACTTGCCGGGCGTGACCGACTTCGCCTTGAGCTTCATCACGGCGTGCTCGGCGGCTTCACGGGCCTCGGCGTTCCAATCGTGCTTCGACATGTACTCATAACCGATCGCCTGGCCTTCACGAGGGCTGTTCACAGATTGGAAATCGTTTGTCGAACGATCGATCGCCGTGGCGCTATAGCTCGGGTTTCCGCGAATAATGTACTGTTCGATCCGCGAGCCGTCAGAGGTTGCGAGATACTTTTGCTCATTCACCCACGCCATCGACGAATTCACGAAGCTCACTCCTTTAACGGCAAGGGCGCTTTCGTTGAGCTTCAGCAGGAATTGCGTTTTCTCATCAACGGGGACGGTGAACGGGTCGATTTCGAAGGAGCTTTTCCACGACGTGTCGACTTTCGGAGCCGGGACCAGCTCATATCGTTTTCGTTGAAACGCAGCGTTCGCCTTTGCGATGTCGATCGCCTCTTTCGTTACGCGAACCACCTCGTCGGATGTCACCAGCGGGCTGGCGGCGAATCCCCAGGTCCCTTTCACAAGCACCCGGACGCCGAAACCGAAGTTCTGGCCGCTCGTTACGTTCAGCACCTGGCGCTCGCGCGTACTCACGGCCTCGAGGCGATATCGATTTATACGAATGTCGGCGTATGAGGCTCCGAGCTTCTTTGCGGTTGAGAGGGCAACATCAGCAAGTGAATTCTTGTTGACGTCCACGAAGTATGCCGTCGCGGCCTGGGCTTCATAGACCCAGCTCGGCAACGTTGCCGCACCGAGAGCGATACTCGCGGTCTTTATAAAGTCGCGTCGAGAAAAAGTCATTTTCCCCTCACTTGTACTAGAGATTTAAGAGAACAGATGCGGACAAGTTTATGGATGGGGCTGATGTGATGTCAAGGAACTTGCACCTGGGCGACTTTGCGTGAGAAATGGATGCCGCTCCCTTACGGAAGCGTGTTCTCGCAAAGCCGCCAAGCCGCAAAGACGAAAACAGAAAAAATCCGGGGCACATATTCATACCCCGGATTTCCATTCGCACTTCGATCAACAGCTAATTCGCTCGTGTCTGCTGAGCGTTCAGTGTCTCCTTGATGCGGGCTGCGGTCTCCTGCAGGTGAGCCCGGCTGATGGTGTCGAGCTTTGATGCCGGCATCGCCAGAGCCCTGTTTACCTGCGTACCGAGCTGCACGAGAGTATGCCGCGCCAATGTCGAAGCATCCTCGGGCGTGCCCGGCTGCGGACGCAGGACAAGCTGTTGCATCCGGCGAAGATGCTCGCGTTGCAGGTTGCGGCGGAAGCTATCGACATTGCCGGCCATCGGACGATTCACCTCCGACCACACCGAGGAATACACTTCCTGGAACATCTCGGTCATCGTGAACCTGTCCGCCGGATTCGAATATTTCACTTCCGAATCCTGGAGACGCGTCAGCAGGATCGGGTGATACATTCGATCGAGCAGCACACGATGGAGCTGCAGCACCTGCGCGTGGATCGGGTAATCCAGCTTCTGCATCCTCCAGACATCGCCGTCGAACGAAGCCTCGCGAGTGATGGCGAGCTTGTTCAAAAGCTGTGGCGAGAACTGGAAGGACTTCTCACCGAGCGCGTAGTTCTTCAACAACGCAAGTGCACGCCTTTGGTCCTTCGCCGCAACCGGCTCGTACGGCATTCGATTGCCGGGATCACCGATGTGGTCACGGTTGTGATAGATGCCGCCGATGTAGCGGTTGGCACCCATCATGGATTGCGCGAGCTGTCCCATGCTCACATTGAACGCGCGTCGCAGCCGCTGGTAACCGGCTCCCGGACTTCCAATGCGTGTCTCGATCTTTGCCACCAACTCGTGGGCAAGCTTTGAACGAGCGTCGTAGAACGCAAGCGGATCGGTACCGAAGTCCCAACGGTTCGTTCGCGGATCGATCCCGATCGGGTCACCCATCGCATCCTCATCCGTACCGTAAGCCAGCTTTGCTTCGGCCACGCGGGAAGCGATCTTTCGAAGCTCCCCGAGCTCGGCTTCCGGCGACGGAGCATTGATCGGTTTGTACGCATACTCGATGGCCCAATAGTCGTACGTGCCGAGCGAGGTCTGCCAGTAATGACCTTGCGGAGCACCTGCC
>CAMLKY010000340.1 GCA_946480545.1 uncultured Acidobacteriota bacterium | reverse complement strand
GGGAGTGCGCGGGGTCTGCTGCGTGGTGCATTTGCGCTGCAGGACGAGATCCTGAACCCGCAGATGTCGTTCGATGACGACACCGGACTTCTCGCGGCGGAAACCCGGCTTGCTCAAAATGCCAAGAAGATAGCCCTAATGGTGCTCGGCACGGCTGCACAGAAATACATGATGGAGCTCGCGAACCAACAGGAGGTCCTTTTGAACTGTGCGGACATCATCATGGACGCATACCAGATGGAGACGGCCGTTCTTCGCGCGAAGAAGATCGCTACGGCCCGGGGCGAGGATGCGGCCCAGCAATATGTGGCCATGGCGTCGGTGTTCTGCAATGACGCTATCCAGCGGATCGAGATGAAAGCCCGCAACACGATCGCCGCGATCGCCGAAGGTGACGAAGGCCGCACGCTCCTGGTCGCATTGAAGCGCTTCACGAAGAACAATTCGCCGATCAACACGATCGCGGCTCGACAAAGGGTCGCGGATGAGCTGATCGAAGCGAACAAATACATCTACTGATTTTAGATTTTGGATTTTGGATTTTGGATTGGGTCCGGAGTTGGTCGCTCCGGACTTTTTTTGCCAAGAGAAGTTAAGAATTTTTGAAATTGATTTAAGACACGACGCGGAGCTATTTGGTTTCATAGAACATCTTTTTCGGAGGTAGATGTTTTGAGATACCAACTCCCACAACTCCGGCTGTTCGCTTGGATCGCGTTGCCGGTGCTTTCCGTACTTATCGTTTTCGTAGCAACAGCGGACGGGGCAGCTCGCGCAAACAAAGATCCCGCCGCCCTCGCGCGATTCATCTCGGGCACTGTCACGCGGTCGGCTGACATTACTTACATTACCGAGCAGGATTCCGAGGTATTCGCTTTCTATCGTAACCAGCCCGTGAAAGAGATCACCGACACAGTTTTCCTCGCGCTGATCAGGCGCCCGGCAAGAACGCCGATAATCCAACAGTCGTGGTCCAAGTTCTTTCAGCTCCGCATACAGACCGACCCAACCGGCCGGTGGCTTCAGCTTCGTGATTACCTGGAAGCCAATCTGACCAACCTCATCGTCTTCCGCGTCTTACGCGACGCACCATACGATTCGCAATACGACCTGTACGCCATCGGCATATTCGGCGGGGATACGGTGGTCGGAGTGCAGATGTTCGGGGTGGCGACTTGAAGTATTCCAATTTCGAAGGCTTGCCTGTGTGGAAAGCGGCCATCGAATTTGCCCTTAAGGTATTTGAGTTCACCTCTAACGCAGACTTTCGCGGACTGGGCGACGTAAAGAACCAACTGGAACACGCGCGTCGGTGACGATATCGAACAACGTCGCGGAAGGGTTTGAGCGCGGATCGAACACGGAACTCATCCAGTTTCTATACATTTCCAAAGGCTCGATCAAACAAGACATAGAATTCGCGGATTTCGATCGGCGGATGGAGGATTTTCGGAGGCAGCATGAAAATCGGCTAACTCGTCGGAATGAAGAGTGGCGGCGTGCACGACCGGCGTCCGTCTGAGCCGAACCCGGCCAAGCTCTCTCGAAGCGGGTCTGGCGTTTGCTGTGGCACGTCAGATCCGCGAACAACATTTCCGCCGCCCATGGCTTCTTACAATTCGAGTAGTAGAATATAGACATGCCACGTGCCAAGACTCTCGGGGAATTACGAGCAAGCGGTTATGCATCGCGTTCCGTCAAAGACGAAATGCGCGCGAATTTGATAAAAAAACTTCGAAGCGGCGAACGCTTGTTCCCCGGTATTGTCGGCTACGACGAATCGGTGGTTCCGCAGGTCGTCAATGCCGTACTAGCCCGGCATAATTTTATTCTTCTCGGCCTGCGAGGTCAGGCCAAATCCCGAATAATCCGCCAGCTAACTGACCTGCTCGATGACGAGATCCCGATCATCGCCGGCTCGGAGATCAACGATGATCCGTTCAAGCCCTTGAGTGCGTACGGCAGACAACAGCTCGAACTGGACGGAGACGAGACGCGGATCGACTGGGTCCATCGCGAGAACCGTTTCGTAGAAAAGCTCGCGACGCCGGACGTGACGATCGCCGACATCATCGGTGACGTTGATCCGATCAAGGCCGCGAAAGGCGGTCACCTTTTGTCCGACGAGCTCACGATCCACTTTGGTCTGCTACCGAGAGCGAACCGTGGGATCTTTGCGATCAATGAGCTTCCGGATCTCGCGGGCAAGATACAGGTCGGGTTGTTCAATATCATGCAGGAAGGCGATGTGCAGATTAAGGGATATCCGGTGCGGCTGCCGCTGGATGTGATGCTCGTCTTCAGCGCAAATCCCGAGGACTATACGGCACGCGGGAAGATAATCACGCCGCTCAAAGACCGGATCGGAGCCGAGGTGCAAACACATTATCCCGCGAACGTACAGCTCAGCGCGGAGATCACCCGGCAGGAAGCATGGACGTCGCGAGAAGGTCTCGAGGATTTCGTTGTAGAGATTCCAGAATTCATCATTGAAACGATCGAACAGATAGCATTCGAAGCGCGTGACGATCAACGCGTCGACAAGCGTAGCGGCGTGTCACAGCGATTCTCGATCACCGCCATCGAGGCAGCGGTCGCGAATGCCGAGCGTCGGGCGCTGATGACCGGTGAACGGGAGATCGTTCCCCGCATCTCGGATATCTACGCGGCCCTGCCGGCCATGACCGGAAAGATGGAGCTCGAGTACGAAGGCGAGCAGATAGGCGGGACCCGCCTGGCGAAAGACCTCATCAAACGCGCCTGCGGTGTTATTTTTGAGGGCTTTTTCCTCGGGATAGATTTTGCACCGACCATCCAGTGGTTCGACGAAGGCAATAAGCTCCTGCTCTCCGACACAGCGTCGGCCGAAGAGTGCGTGCTGCTGCTCGATAGCGTGCCCCAACTTATTGAATCGACACTCGTCCCGCTCGAATTCAGCAAGAAGGATAAGGCGAAACTCGTTTCCGCTTGTGAGTTTGTACTGGAAGGTCTCTATGCTCAGAACAAGATCTCGCGAAACGAAGACGGCGGCTACGAAGCCGTGACAAAAGCCAAACGCGACCGACGTGGAATGATCTACGAAGACTTCACCGATGTTGAGGGATATAACTAGGAGTGGAAAGAGTGAATAGTAAATCGTGAATCGTGAATAGTGAATAGTGAAGAATGCGCTTCAAGCCTGCACTTCCTATCCCAATCTTCACGATTCACGATTTACTATTCACGATTCACCAAAAAAGCCGTGACTCGTCTCTCGACTCGTCACGGCATGACACACCTTCCCTTGTTCGTTCTAGCTTAGGTTAGCGGCGATAAACTCGGACTCGCTCATACCGCTTCGTCTTCGGATTCAGCTTGTAGGTGTACAACGCTGCACCACCTGCCCCGGCTGCCGTTCCGATCAACGCACCTTTCTTACCACCGATCAATCCGCCGATAAGAGCACCTGCTGCAGTACCGATACCGATGTTGATCAGATTCCGGTGGCGCTGGTAGAAGTTCGGCCGCTCATAAGTCTGCGAATACGCTCTGCGTGTGCGACGCGTCTGGGCTTCGGCCGATGTTGCGAACATCGGGATCGAGACCGCCATCAGCGCCATCATCATGAATGTAGTTATAATTTTTTTCATTGCTTTAACCCCTTTACTTTATAAGTCGAAACCCATCGGCTTCGTTGCCATGCTTAATGGCAATGAATGTGCCAGAAAATTAAGCTGCAGTATTTCAACAGTTACGTAATTAAAGTTCTTATCGAGCCTCTTTGCGGATACTAAATCGGCTATCGATTTCGCA
>CAMLKY010000339.1 GCA_946480545.1 uncultured Acidobacteriota bacterium | reverse complement strand
GTGTGCCGGGACGAATGAAGAACTGCATTTCCATTTGCTCAAATTCGCGCATGCGGAAAATGAACTGGCGGGCAACGATCTCGTTCCTGAAAGCCTTGCCGATCTGCGCGATACCGAACGGCAATTTGCGCCGCGATGTGTTCAGCACATTTGCAAAGTTGGTAAATATTCCCTGCGCGGTCTCCGGCCTGAGATACGCCAGGGCCATCGGGTCATCTTCGTCGGAAACTGCTCCGACGGTCGTCCGAAACATAAGGTTGAAAGGACGAGGTTCGGTCCAATCTACTTCGCCGCAATTCGGGCATTTGATTCCCTGCTCCTTCAGATCGCCAACCTGCGCGTTGCCGAATTCTTCACGCAGCTTGTCTTCGCGATAGCGGCTCTTGCACGCTCGGCAGTCGACCATCGGATCGCTGAACGTGTCTTCGTGGCCCGAGTATTTCCAGACGAGCCGGTTCTGAATGATCGCGGAATCGAGACCCTCCATGTCGTCGCGCTCGTGAACGACCGATCGCCACCAGCTATTCTTGATATTGTTCGCGAGCTCGACTCCAAGCGGGCCGTAATCCCAAGACGACCCAAGCCCGCCGTAGATCTCGGAGGCGGGAAAGACAAATCCGCGTCGTTTGGACAGGGAGACGATGGTTTCGATGTTTGATGCTGACATAGAAGCAATTGACATTAGCTCGCGCCGCAAGCGACAGCATAAAGCCCCGGCGTGAGCCGGGGGTCAACGCGGTAAAGAGCCAAAGCTCGCGTTTAGCGGGCGGTAGACCTTGTCCGTTCGAACCTGTCGCTCGCTACGCGAGCTAGTTTTGTCGTGGTATTCGTCCCCCGGCTCACGCCGGGGGGCCTTATGCTGTATCACTCGCTGCGCGAGCTATCGAGTTTATTCCTCGTCACGCCCACCGCGGTCGCCGTTTCCGCCGCCGCTGGCCGCAGCCTTTTCCTGGGCAAGGATCGCTTTACGGGAAAGCTTGATCCTGTTGCCTTCCTTGCCGATACACTTGACCATGATCTGCTGGCCTTCCTTCAGCTCGTCGCGGACGTCTTTTACACGGCGGTCCGAGATCTCGGAAATGTGGAGCAGGCCATCGAGGCCGGGTAAGATCTCAACGAACGCACCAAAGTCCACGATACGAGAGACCGTGCCAAGGTAAGTCTCTCCGATCTCCGCTTCGGCAGTAAGTGCCTTGATACGGGCGATCGCTCGTTGGGCGGCATCGCCGTCCGCGGTTGCGATGAGGACCGTTCCGTCATCCTCGATATCGATCTTCGCGCCGGTCTCTTCGGTGATCGAACGGATCGTCGCTCCGCCCTTTCCGATGACATCTCGGATCTTGTCGGGGTGGATCTGAAGCGTGATGATCCGCGGCGCATACGGCGAAATGTCTTCGCGGGGTGCGCCGATCGCCTGTTCCATGATTCCGAGGATATGGAGTCGGCCTTTGCGTGCCTGCTCGAGCGCCTCCTGGAGGATCATCGCATTGATGCCTGCGATCTTGATATCCATCTGCAGGGCCGTAATGCCCTCGCTCGTTCCCGTTACCTTAAAGTCCATGTCGCCGTAATGATCTTCCGCACCGGCGATGTCGGAAAGGATCGCGTACCGGTTGCCTTCCATCACGAGCCCCATCGCGACACCTGCGACAGGTCGCTTGATCGGTACACCGGCGTCCATCATGCTCAGTGTTCCGCCGCATACCGATGCCATCGACGATGAGCCGTTCGATTCTGTGATATCCGAAACGATCCGGAGCGTATACGGGAAGTCAGCCTCGTCCGGAAGCACCGCCTCAAGAGCACGCCGAGCAAGATTCCCGTGGCCGGTCTCACGACGGGATGTTCCACCGAAACGTCCGGCTTCACCGACCGAGTATGGTGGGAAGTTGTAATGAAGCATGAACCGCCGTTTCACCTCGCCTTTCTCGATGTCGTCCATGTACTGCTCGTCCATCTTTGTACCGAGCGTGGTCGTAACGATAGCCTGCGTCTCACCGCGGGTGAACAGCGACGAGCCATGAACACGCGGCAGCCAGCCGACTTCGCACGAGACAGGTCGGATCTCCGAAAACTTTCGCCCATCGGGACGTCGTCGCTTGCCCAGCATATCGTCGCGGAAAATCTTTTCCTTCAAATGCGAAAATACCCGGCCAGCCATGGTGCGAAGCTCAGGAGCGTCTTCGGGATAGCTCTCGACCACCTCTTTCTTCAGAGCGTCGATCGCAGCATAGCTCGTAAGCTTGTCCTTACCGGTCGTATCGAGGGCTTCGCGCAGACGCTCGCCAAAGTTCTTTTCGACTTCGCCGAGCACCCCATCGTCGAGGACCGCCGGAACGAATTCCCGCTTCTCGATCTCCAGGGCCTTACCAAGTTCTTTCTGCCAGAGGCACAGACGCTTGATCTCTTTGTGAGCCAGCATCAGGGCTTCGACCATGATCGTTTCGGCAACTTCTTTTGCTTCCGCCTCAACCATCACGATAGCCTCCTCGGTACCGGCAACCACGAGGTTCAATTCGGATTCGCGTCGCTCGTCGTACGTGGGATTTATAAGATACTTCCCGTTTATGAGACCGACGCGTACGCCCGCGATCGGGTTCACGAACGGGATGTCCGAGAGGTAGAGGGCACACGATGCACCGGTGATGGCGACCACATCAGGATCGTTATCCGCATCGGCCGAGATGACCGTGCCGACGATCTGCGTTTCAAAGCGATAACCATCGGGAAAGAGCGGTCTGACCGGGCGATCGATAAGGCGGCATGTGAGAACTTCCTTTTCGCTCGGCCTGCCCTCGCGACGAAAATAGTTTCCGGGAATTCGTCCCGCCGAATAACTTGACTCGCGATACTCGACCGTCAGCGGAAAGAAGTCCAACCCCTCTTTCGCGGTGCGGGCGCTTACTGCAGTGACGAGCAACATCGTCTCGCCGTATCCGACAACGACCGAACCATCGGCCTGTTTAGCAACCTTCCCTGTTTCAACTACCAGTTCCCGGTTCCCGAGCTTGATTGATTCTTTCAAATATTTTTTCTGTGGCATTTTTGCGACATCCTCAAAACAAAAGCGGCTGGTGCAAGTCGTGATGCCCCCGCCGCTTTTGGAGTTCTGATATTACGCGTTCCCTTTTGTATGTGGCCGAAAATCGCTGTCACGTTCAGCAGCCGCCAACAAATTCTTCGAGAGAACGTCTTGTGTTATGACTCGAAGCAGCCAATCCTCAGTCTCTCGTCCCTAGCCCCAAAGTCTCAAGCGTTTTCGCCACCAGGCGCGTTCTTGGGACTCTGGGACCAGGGACCAGGGACTAACGCCGGAGTCCAAGCTTCTTGATGATCTCGTGATATTCGTTGATATCCGAACGACGGAGATAGTCCAGGAGCTTACGACGACGGGAGACCATTTTAAGTAGTCCTCTTCGAGAGTTATTGTCCTTGTTATGAACTTTGAAATGCTCAGTCAGTTCGTTGATCCGCTGCGTTAGAAGTGCGATCTGCACCTGCGACGAACCCGTATCGGACTTATGCGTCTTGTAATCATCGACTATCTTTTCTTTTACTTCTTTAACAGTTGCCATAAAAACTTACCTAAAACGGCCTCTCCTAGCTCGCAGTAACGTCCCGGAAACACCGGAGACAACCGCGAAAATTTAACTTCTACAAAACAAAAAAATCAGGCTAAATTCTACACCATTAGCCCCTTACGCTCAACAGTTTCTACAGTTGAAACTCTTCCATGAACTTCGTCGAGAAATCGCCCCTTCTGAACCTCTCGTCGGCCATGATTTTCTTATGAAGCG
>CAMLKY010000338.1 GCA_946480545.1 uncultured Acidobacteriota bacterium | reverse complement strand
AAAGAGTGGGGGGACTGAGGCGGAAACACGACCAGTAGGGAGTGTGCCGCTCGATTTTGGATTTTGGATTTCGGATTTTGGATTTGGAGGGAAGATCTGAAGGCCGCACGCTCCTAAACAATCCAAGATCCAAAATCTAAAATCCAAAATCGAACGGGTAGGCAAACGCGGAGCCGGATCGGCTTCGTCGGACGAGAGACGAACAGGTTCGTTGCGAACCAAGGTATGTATGAATGCATTCCCTCGTCCTCGCCGATGCCGCCTTCCGCGTTTGTTTGGGTAAGACCGGTCTCAAATTTGAAATCTCAAATTTGAGCTTTGAAATGTTTGTACCCTGACCGGCCGTCTCCGAGGTGAGACGGCCGGGTGCGACGTATGGGAGAATTCAGTGGACGGTCGTCATGGCGCGAAGCAGCGGCATGATCGGCTCGCGTGCCTCGATCGACTCGGCGTCGATCTCGATCGCGTCGCGGACCGAGTTAATGACTTCGGCCAGTTTTCGGATCTTGTACAGACTGTTCTCGCGATCCTCTCTCGTGCTCATGTTGAACTCGAGTGAGATCTCCTCGTAGCAGTCAGCGACCTTTAACTCGATCTGGCCCCAACGCCAGCCGTCCTCATAACTGTCCGGCATGTCGCGCGTGTCCTCTACTACCCCGATCACGTATGCACGCATCCCAGGGAACTTGTTCAGGAAGGTTCTTTCCTGTACGTGAAATTTCTTGCTCATTGTTGTGCCCTCTTTGTTCAAATTTCTGAAAGTCATTTATCGACGCGACCAACTTTCAGTGAACTAGGAAAGGCTGAAGAGTCAGATCGCGCTTTCGGCGATTGTTTTGTTCAAAAACATAAAATGGTCTCCTTGTGCATAGTCTTTAATCCAAAATCTAAAACCAAAATGAACGTAACATCGGCCGCACGCCGCTTCTTACGTTCCAAAATCCAAAATCCAAAATCGAGATGGGTGGACCGGCGGGGATCGAACCCGCAATCTCCGCATCCACAGTGCGGCGCTTTTCCGGTTAAGCTACAGACCACATGAAATGTTCTGACAAGGGAAGGCGCGATAAGCGCCTTCCCGAGCGCCGGGCGACAAAAGCGAAGCGACGTTCTTTCTGAGCTACACCTTGCGGTGGCCGGAATTGAACCGGCGGCCTCCTGTAAACGCACAGGTGCTCTGACCATGTAGTCGACATCAGCATTCGCCCGAAAATCGAAAGAATTTTGACAAGAACTCGTAGCGACACCGCCGGAACCGAGCGGGCGAGCTCCTTGTTCCGTTAACTATTTCGTCGTGTCGGTATTCGCCACTCGCCGGGATTGGAGCGGGCAATCGGATTTGAACCGATGATGGACGGGTTTGCAGCCCGCCGCCTTCGACCACTTGGCTATGCCCGCGCATACGGATTTTGGATTTTAGATTTTGGATTTTGGATTGGACGAGAATGCCAAAATCCAAAGTCTAAGATCCAAAGGGAATGGCTTCGGGGAAAGGAGTCGAACCTCTATCTGCTGGTTCAGAGCCAACCGTCCTTCCCATTAGACGACCCCGAAATGGTTGTTTGATTTTCGATTTGCGATTTTCGACTGCTCGACTCCCTTTGTTGGAGGGAAGAAGAAGATCAATCGAAAATCGCAAATCAAATTACGGCTATTCAGTTTTCAAACATCAAAAAGAGGAGCGGCTACGTTTCGGATCTCCCAATGACCCTGGCGTAACCGCTCCTCGATTCGTGTCTGAGCGACAGGCTAATTACCCTGTCGTACTTTTTTGCTTCGGGAGCGGGAACGCCGCTCCCGCTGAGTTAAATGATCTGTTCAGGACTGCCGAGGCGATCCTGTTTAGCTTGATAATCCATGCCTTCGAATTCGACACAGACAGGGGCATTCCAGGTGCGTGCGGCTGGCATCAATGTGCCGGCCGTTATGCCTGCGAATGATCTCGGTGTATGTATCGAACTTCGAATCACAAAAGTTATCTCCAAAAAAATTTGCCGCACTCATGCGCGACAGGATGAGAGTTTTAGCACGGGAGAAAAATTGTTGTCAAGCGATTTTCGAAAATTTCTTTCACGACCACTTGAGGTTTTAGAAATGCGTGTAGCCGCGCGGCTCGAGATACTCGACCTCGCCGTCGATGACAACTTCAACTATTCCGACATTTGAAGTCACCTCGCCGATGCGAGTCACGACACCCGAACCGGGAGTCGAAATTTTTTTTCGGGAAGATGTGAAGAGCAGCTCAAAATCTTCGCCGCCTGTGAGCGCGAGTGAAAGAGTTCTGTCGGACGGGAACTTCAAATTCGTATCAACGGGGATCTGTGAGATGTCGATTCGCGCTCCAACACCGCTCGCAATGCAGAGGTGATGGAGATCGGCGCTGAGACCGTCGCTTACGTCGATCATGGACGTTGCAATTCGATGAGAGGAAAGATGCCGGCCGATCTCGACACGCGGTGTTGGAGCGAGTTGTCGAAGAATGAGTTCCCTTGTCTTTCCGCGCGAGCCCTCGAGACGCGCGCCGCTTTCCAGAAGTTCTAGACCTGTTGCAGCTCCGCCGACGCTTCCCGTGAGATAGATCGAGTCGCCGAGCCGCGCTCCCGATCGATTGATCGCTCGCCCTGTTGCGACTTCGCCTGCGACAACGGAATCAATCACAAGCTTGTCGGGAGATCGGGATACATCGCCGCCCACAAGCTCGACGCGGTGTTGCCCGGCCAATCGAAACCAGCCCTCATAGAATCGGTCGACGAACTTTCCGCTCCATATCGCGGCAGGGATAGCGAGTGACAACAGTGCCCATTTGGGCCTGCCACCCATTGCCGCCACATCCGAAAGGGAAACCGCCAGAGCCTTATGACCTAGCAACGCTGGCGAGGTCCAGTCGAGCCTGAAGTCGACATCCTCTACCAGCATGTCGGCTGTTACGACCAGATCTGTCCGGGAGTTTTTGGGGAGGATAGCGCAGTCATCGCCAATGCTCTTTAGCCCGTATTTTTTCTTAAGGTTGCGGATGAACTCGAACTCGGTCGGCATACAATCTTATTGACACAAATTGAATAAATACATACAATAACGGCGTTATAACTTAGCGAGCACTTTAACACATACCGACATTTCATGGGGCACCCGGCTATCGTAATACCTGAGAAAATCTACTTTAAGATCGGCGAAGTCTGCGAGCTTGTAGGCGTGCAGGCGCACGTTCTGCGCTATTGGGAAACCGAGTTTCCGATGCTCTCTCCGCAGAAGAACCGGTCCGGTCAAAGAAGTTACCGAAGGCGTGACGTCGAGATGGCGCTTCGCATCAAGCAGCTTCTTTACGATGAAATGTTCACGATCGCCGGGGCAAAGAAGAAGCTTCAGGCGGAACAGCGCGAGACGACGAAGTTAAAGATCGTGCACCCCGAGCCGCGGGTTGAAGAACAGGAATCAACGCCGGACGCCGGACCCGGACTTTTTGATGAAGAGCTTGTGCTAGACGACAGTGAGAACGGTGTCGCGAGAAGCTCGTCGATCAGCCCGGAACGCCACGATGCGCTGCGCTCGCTTGCGTCTCAGCTGCTAGAGCTTCGCGAGATGTTGAAGACAAAACACGCACGTGAGTCGGAAGATCCACGCCGGAAAAGCGAGGTTTGACAAACCTAGTCGCTAAATCTAATCTGAAAATCGTAAATTTCGGGACGTAGCGCAGTCTGGTAGCGCGTTCGCTTGGGGTGCGAGAGGTCGTGAGTTCAAATCTCGCCGTCCCGACCATCGTAAAAGCCTTCGGTCATTCGGCCGGAGGCTTTTCTTCATTTTCG
>CAMLKY010000337.1 GCA_946480545.1 uncultured Acidobacteriota bacterium | reverse complement strand
GAGGGTTGTGGCGGCTGAAATTGGGGCCGGCTAGAAGCGGGGGCGAGCCGCCCTTCCGGACCTGCGAATGTTACCTGCGCTGCATATCGCTGCGAGTTCAAGATAAAAACATTGACAGGTCCGGAAGGGCGGCTTGCCCCCGCTCTTACTCGTGATAAAATCTCCACCGTCCCGATGCCCGAAATACATCCCAAAAAACGCTTCTCGCTCGTTCTCGTTAAGCCGTCGCATTACGACGATGATGGCTATGTCATCCAGTGGTTTCGCTCCGCGATACCGTCGAATTCCCTCGCGTGTCTTTATGGTCTTGCTCTCGAATGCAAGGCCGATCGCGTGCTCGGGGAAAATGTCGATCTCGAGATCCATGCCTTCGACGAAACGAACACGGTCATTCGTATCGACAAGATCGCTTCATTGATCGAGAACGCCGATGACGGGATCGTCATGCTCGTGGGCGTCCAATCGAACCAGTTCCCCCGCGCCCTCGATATTGCCCGGCCGCTCCGCGCCCGAAACATTCAAGTCGCGGTCGGCGGATTTCACGTTTCAGGGACGATGGCGATGTTGGAGGACCGCGACCCCGGCGTGCAGCAGGCGATCGACATGGGCGTCACGGTATTCGCGGGCGAGGCCGAAGGGCGCCTGGACCAGGTTTTGAAAGATGCATTCTATCGATCCCTGCAGCCGATCTATAACTTCATGCACGACCTGCCGAACATCGAGGGCGTGGCCACACCGTTGCTGCCGGCCGAGCGTGTCTACCTAACCGCGGGCGCCACGACGAGCTTTGACGCCGGGCGCGGCTGTCCGTTCACATGTTCGTTCTGCACGATCATAAATGTGCAAGGCCGCAAATCGCGACGGCGCTCGCCGGACGACATCGAGCGTATCGTAAGGGCAAACGTCGAGCAGGGACTGCATTCGTTCTTTATCACCGACGACAATTTCGCGCGAAACAAGGATTGGGAAGCGATCCTCGACCGGCTCGTCCACCTTCGTCAGAACGAAAAACTGAACATCAGCTTTATCATTCAGGTCGACACTCTATGTCACAAGCTGCCCGGCTTTATCGAGAAATGTAAGCTCGCCGGGGTGAAGCGCGTTTTTATAGGGCTCGAGAACATCAATCCCGACAGTCTGCTCGGAGCGAAGAAGCGACAGAACAAGATCACCGATTACCGTCAGATGCTGCTCGCCTGGAAACAAGCCGGGATCGTCACCTACTGTGGCTACATTCTCGGATTCCCCGGCGATACACGCGAATCGATAATCCACGACATCGAGGTCATTAAACGCGAGCTGCCCGTCGATTTGCTCGAGTTTTTCTACCTCACGCCGTTACCCGGTTCCGAAGATCATAAGCGGCTGCACGAATCCGGAGTCGCGATGGATGAAGACCTGAACAAATACGATCTCAATCACGACGTAACCGGGCACCCCGTGATGTCGCGTGAGGAGTGGCGACGAACTTACCGCGAGGCATGGGAAACGTACTACACCGACGCGCACGTTGAAACGATCCTGCGACGCGCGATCGCGACCGGAACCAGCCCGGGAAAGACAATGTTCTTTGTCGTCTGGTTCAAGGGCTGCATCGATATCGAAGGAGTGCATCCACTTGAGGGAGGTTTTTTCCGAAGGAAAGTGCGACTCAACCGACGGTACGGCCTGCCGGTCGAGAACCCGCTCCTCTTCTATCCCAAATATCTCTTCGAGATGCTGACGCGACAGTTGAAATGGATCTCGCTCTACACGAGAATGCGTCTCATATACCGGCGCGTGAAGCGCGACCCCGAGCGGATGAGTTACATGGATCTCGCGCTCGAACCGGTGACAGATCACGAAGAGGAACGTGAGCTATTTCAAAGCGAGGCCGCGAAGGTCTATCTCGACAAGGTACATCGCAACGAACAGTTCGCACGGGGCGAAGCCGCGTAGGCTTTCGTGCCTATCCGCGCCCGGCTTCGTATTTTCGTGGTTTCATTTTTCAAGTGAAAGAGCGACGCCACGAAAATTCGCGAAGCCGCACGAACGAGGGTCGCTCCCGCTGGTAAGGAATCTGCAAATCTGAAGACGTCTTTCGTTCAGACTCCAAAGAGCGAGCCTAAGCATGTCTAACGTCATCGTCATCATTTTCACCACGAAATATCGACTCGGCGGAAAGCAGTTTCCGGTCGTCGCGAGAACGCTTTCCAATGAGAAACGCGAGGCGGGGTTCACCGGTGAGATCGTCTGCGAGGCGGTGGAAAGTAAACGCGATGTGATTGCGGTCCTTGATTCGATCCGGTCGGCAGGAAAGGTGATCGACGAGTTTCACTTTGTCGGACATTCGGGAATGTACGGCCCGATGTTCGGGACCGTCGCTTTCCCCGAGCAGTTCTCGCCATACGAATGGGAGAACCTCGATATTCCATTCGCCACGGGCGCGTCCGCCTACTTTCACTGCTGCCGTTCTGCACGCTGGTTCGCCCCGTTCTTTTCGCGAACGTTCAACGTAAAAGCTAACGGTTACTTCTGGTACACGACATTCTCGCTCAGCAAGGAGCGATTCAAATACGCGGGTAAGAATGGCGATTCCGAACGCCTGTACACGATCGGCTGCATGGGGCGTAAGTCGCACGGATTGCTTGCATCGGCACGAAAGTTTGCGGGCATGATGCCCGCCGAGAAAATGAAATCGTTCGAGCCGCGGGCCACCAACGGCGATGGGTCGTATGACAACGTGGCCGAGCTTTATGATGCGGCTTTCGATGACATCCGCGTGCTCGATATAGGCTGTGGCAACGGCGCTCTTTTGAATGCATTGAGTAACAGGATCGAGTCAGGCGCAGGTGTGGATGAATCGGCAGCGATACTTGAGCGCGCCCGTCGTAAGAACGCCGAAATTTCAAATTTGGAATTTGAGATTGTGGACGGACCCCGGCTGCCATTCTCCGACAGCGAGTTCGATGTTGTGATCTCGCTGATGTCGTTTCGCTATCTAGACTGGGATCCGCTGCTCAGGGAGATCAAACGTGTGACAAGGCCCGGCGGCCGCTTCCTGATCGTCGACATGGTGACGGTGCCTGTGAAGACGCGTGAATATCCGCGGCTGTTGCGCGACAAGATTGGGACGCTGCTTGAGCAGAAACGGAACACCCGATTCAATGCCGCTCTTCAACGATTGGTCAGTCACCCCGATTGGAAGAAGATGCTCGAATACAACCCGATCCGGTCCGAGCACGAAATGAAATGGTATCTCGAGAGCCGCTTTCCCGGGCGGCGGATGGAGATCCTCAACATGGCCTGGAACTCGCGCATCGTCGCATTTGACAGCGGCCCCGTCGAAAACGGGATCGAGGTTAAGTTGTCGTATCCGTGAAAACCCACGAGCCGTCGTGACTGCTCGTGTATTTCGTCGTTCGGTTATAGAAAGTTCGGACGGGTTATCGAAGCAGAGAAGAACACGAAACTCACGAAAGCGTCGGGAAAATTCAAAGTCTCAAGAGTTAGATCAAGATAGACAATGGCTCTAGGAATCATCGATTGGGGCATCGGCGGTATCAGCATCTACAAGCTGCTCAAGGTGGGCCGCCCCGACGTGCGGGTCGTTTACTTCTCCGACACAGGCGTTACGCCGTACGGAAAGATGTCCCGCAAGGAGCTCGTATCGCGCCTTGAGAAGGTTATCGACTTTCTCATCTCGAAAGGCGCTACGCATTTGGCGATCGGCTGCAATGCCGCGAGCACGGCCATTCCGTATCTCGATCAAACCAGACTTCCGATCGAAGGCGTTATCGATACTGCAGTAGATGTCGCGGTGCGTTCAAAGCCG
>CAMLKY010000336.1 GCA_946480545.1 uncultured Acidobacteriota bacterium | reverse complement strand
GTGACCACGAATTCACACGAAATCCCACGAAGCGCGCACTTTTGGACTTGGGGCGATCAATCGACTAGAATCCGAAACTTGATCTTTATAAGCCGGAGGAGATTCTTATGATCGGAAAATGTCTTCTGTCTACAGCCGTGCTGGTGATCGCATTTGCTGCTGCGTGCGGCGTCAACTCTGTTACAAAGGCCGAGCTCGAGGCCGTGAAAGCCGGTGACGTCATCGTCTACAGGTATCAGAAGGACGGCAAGAGCTGGTTTTACGCCGACAAGATCACCCGGGTCGAGGGCGACAAGATCTTTTTTAACCCAAGCGAGAAGGAAGGCACTGCAGGCAATGATGAACGCCTTAAGACGTTCGACACGAAACGCGAGATGTCGATGCCGAAGGCTGACCTGTTAAAGTATGAGACGGAGCAGGGCGATGACCGGAAGGTAATAATCTGGATCAACCCTTAAGCGAATAAACATGGAAGTAGCATTTTGTCAGACGATCAGCTTTAACGCTGATACTTTCGAATACGAAGCAGTCGCGCAGGAAAACGGTAACGCGACAATAATTAAGTTTCCTATCAACGAGAAACTTTACAGCCCGGGTGACGTCGTTGTTGTCGTTTCAGGCGACGAGATCAATTTCCACGGCATTATCGGAAAGATCGAGGAAGGCTACGCGTTCGCGTCGGACCCGAAAGGCTCGCTGCTTCCGGCCGGTGTTCAGTAACAGCGAGACGTGGAGTTTGAAGGCTTGAAACTTTCTACTCTCGACTCTAAACTAACAATTCAATTTTGGGGCAGTAGCTCAGCTGGGAGAGCGCAGCGTTCGCAATGCTGAGGTCAGGGGTTCGATCCCCCTCTGCTCCACCAGAATCCGAAGCCGGTGCGATCCATCTGGACCTCGCCGGCTTTCTTATTATCCACCGTAATCGATCCGATACTTTCCCGTTCACAGCTATAGATTAGTCGTGCTTGTTTTATTGATTCGAGATTCTGTTGACTGTCGGGCAACTTTCCGATTACACTGCACCAGAAGTCACTCAGAGTTACTGGTCGCAACACAACGTTCCCCGGTTGTTTAGCCTTCCTAAGACCAAACAACCTTTCTGTTAAGGCACCCCGCTCTCCCGCGAGAGCAGAAAGGAGAAATAATGAAAAACAGACGCATAGTCCTTGTCGGGGCAGTGTTTTCTCTACTTGCCTCCGGCTTCGTAATGTTCACTTTTTTTGGTCGAGGAGCGCATGGTGAGCAGAAAGCGCCTCGAAAATTTTCCGAGCTTCCGCCGGTTGTTTCGAAGGTCCCCGCTCTTGAGGTAATCCATTCCGAAACCGAGCTCAGAAACGGCGGCATGCCAAATGCGACAGCAACTATAAGAATCAAGAACAATTCCGACAGACCGATCCTCGCTGTCACTCTCGAATCGGGTGATGACCGCGACGCATCTGGTACGAATTTGAACGGATTTCATGACGGCGATGTGCCTCCCTCGGAGGTGGCCAAGCCGCATGAAACCTTTGAAATGGACTTTCCCATGTCGAGCGTCAGACCCGGCCGGCCAATTCGAGTCGCCGCGGTGATCTATGCCGATGGAACCGAGGAAGGTGACACCGGCGCTCTTCAGAGCATGCGTAAACAACGCGAGTACAGACGAAACAACAGAAAGGAGGGTCCGAAGCAATGACGCGAGCTATAATTACGACCTTCCTTTTGATGAGCTTCTTTGTTTCGGCGGCACCCGATGCGGCGGCTGCGTGCGGCGACACCTGGCAATCCGCTGGTAGTGATACGTTCAGTGGCACGTGTCCATACCAGGCCGGCGGAAATTACTACACTACAAAACACTGGCGAATATTTTGGACGGATGGATATGACCGCAATGACGCCCACGCGGTCGGCCGCGGGATGTGTTATGGCGGGATCATCACCAACACTTACTGTCTTGCGACTTTCGACACTCCATATTTCAGTCAGAACACCAGCACGCTGGGAGAGTGGGTCCAGCGGGCAAATAATAAGAGTATTGTCTCGTTCACGACTTTCGAATGTGGCGACCCGGTTTCCGGACCGTACACGGACTCGTATCATCGTCACACATGCAACGCCACCGGGGGCGGGGGCTGTAACGAGCCCGCGAGTTCTACTTATGGCTGTGCGACCGGATTCGTTAGCGTCGGCGGAAACTGTGTGCGCAGCTCTGCGTTCATGACCCAGTGCTTCCGATTTGGCGACTATGATCCGGACTCCTGTGCTTGCACCGGCGGTTGCCAGGACGGCGGGTGCTCGCCGATCGTTATCGACCTGGGAGGAAACGGCTTTGATCTAACCGACGCCTCAGACGGGGTTTTCTTTGATCTGGACACAAACGGAGTTGCCGAGCCGCGCGGTTGGACCAGCTTATCCTCGGACGATGCGTGGCTTGCGTTGGACCGGAATGACAATGGCCTGATCGACAGCGGTCGCGAGCTTTTCGGAAATGTTACACCGCAGGAACCGCCGGAGCCGGGTAGCGAGATGAATGGATACGCAGCACTTGCGCTCTACGACGGTCCCGGATATGGCGGGAACTTCGACGGAAAGATCAACAGTCAGGATGCCGTTTTTGAAAGGCTCATGTTGTGGCGCGATCTTAACAAGAACGGCGTTTCAGAATCGTCAGAACTTGCGAATCTGCCGAGCCTCGGCGTAGAAGAGGTCGAATTGACCTACCGGCGCTCGAGACGCGTTGACGATCACGGAAACGAGTTTCGCTACAGGGCGAAAGTCGGATATGCCGGTGGGCCGTCTCAAGGAAGATGGTCGTGGGATGTATTCCTCGTCACTCAGAGCTCGACCAAATGATCCGTCATTAGCGTTGCGCGACCTAACCGCTAGTGAGGATTCGTTAAAGAGACCAAGCCGAATACGGTTTGGTCTCTTTTCATTTGAGCGCGTGTACTTGTTTCTAATGATTCGTGCAAAGCGCTAACATACCTCTACAAAACCTATGAAACGAACGAAAGGGCGAATCAAGTTTCTCTTCGTGGCGGCATTCGCTACAGCCGCTGTGTTCCTAACCTTGAACTCACAGAAGGTAGTTCGACCGGTCAAGGCTTTCAGTGACGGACCGCCGCCGGGACACTCCGGGGCGCCCGATGAGCAGAGCTGTAACAACTGCCATTCGGGACCGAGCGAGGGAGGTCAGTTCAATATCCTCGCACCGCCGACATACGTTCCAGGTCAGACCTATCAGATCGTAGTCCGGCACTCGACCACTGATGCCACGCGTCTGCGATGGGGATTTCAGATGACCGCCCTGGCCGGAACGACGATGGCCGGGAGCTTCACGACGCAGAATGATCTCACGCAGATCGTAGGCGGTATGATGAGCCGTGACTACATCGAGCACACCGAGGCCGGCAGTTTCGCCGGAACCCCCAACGGCGTGGCGTGGACCTTCAACTGGAAAGCACCCGCGACCGCACTCGGACCCGTGACGTTTTACGCATCCGGTAACCAGGCCGACAACAGCAGCACGGCGAGCGGAGATCGAATAATCGATACGAATTCGATATCTCAACCGCGGGCCGGCAACGAGACACCATTCGATTTCGATGCCGATGGCCGCACCGACATCGCGATCTTCCGACCCGGACCCGCTGAGTGGTGGGTCCAGCGAAGTGCGACAGGCGTCACATTCGCCGCGCAGTTCGGTGAAACCTCGGATGTTATCGTCCCCGCCGACTACACCGGCGACGGAAAGGCGGACATCGCTATCTATCGGGCTCAATTCGGCGACTGGTACATTCTCCGGAGCGAAGACTTCTCGTTCTTCGCATTTCCATTC
>CAMLKY010000335.1 GCA_946480545.1 uncultured Acidobacteriota bacterium | reverse complement strand
AGCTTCGGAGGCCCGGTACGCACTGGTTGTTGTTGATCGCCGTAGTTCCAAAGAAAGACACCAAGGAGCGTGACAGCTGCGACCGCGGCAAGTCCGAGCAGCAACCAGTTTCGCGAGCTGCCGGATGGCGATCGAGCGTCGCGATTCAGCTGTCGAAGTGTATCGGCTTCAAAAATGCCCGTTGCTTTGGGAAGGACCTCGGTGGGCGAATCCGTCGAGCCAACGGCAGACGCCGGGCCATCGACCAGGGCTGTACCATCATCCAGACAATACAAGAGACTGTCGTCGTAATAGTCGCGTCTGCACTCGGGACAGCGTTTCATATCGGCGGTCTGACAGAGCCCTTATCTGCGTCCGGAGTTTCAATCTGAGAGGACCTTATCTCTATCCCACTGCAGATTAGGGACTAATAATATCACTCAAAACCACGCCGTTACGCTAGAGATTCGCCTTCCAAAAATCGAGCATCAATCGGTAGTAATGAAGCGCTCCGGCGTCATCCGAGATGCTGTGCTTTCGCATCGGGTACGCCATTGTCTCGAATTTCTTGCCGGATGCGATCAGCGCGTCGATGAACGCGAGCGAGTTATATGGATGCACGTTGTCATCGTAGGTCCCGTAAACGATCAGCACGTGCCCGTGAAGATCTTTCGCCCGCGGGATCAGCGACGTGTTCGCGTATCCTTCCGGATTCTCCTGCGGCGTTCGCATCGCTGACTCGGTCCACTTGGAATCGTAGTAGCGCCAGTCGGTGACCGGAGCGACGGCGATCCCGGCTTTGAATTCTTTCGAGCGTGTCATCAAATTCAAGGTCATCCAACCACCGTAGCTTCCGCCCCAGACGCCAACGCGCGCCGGGTCGACCCACGTCTGCTTTTTCAGCCACCGCGTCGCGGCCAGAAGGTCCGGCGTCTCCGCTTCACCCAGACGCTTCACGACCGAGTTCTCCAACTGTTTGTTGATACCGGTGGCCGATCTGTTATCGACCTTGACGACCAAATAACCCTCGTCGAGCAGCAGTTGGTTCCAGACAACGTCGCCCTGATACGCATTCGCAACCTGTGGAGCGGAAGCTCCGCCGTAGATATGCATGATGACGGGATATCTGCGATTCGCCTGAAATCCTTTTGGCTTGTATATCTGCGCCGGAAGTGGAAATCCGTCATCAGCGGGAATCGTTGTGATCTCGGGAAATTGAACGTCGAACTGGGCAAGCAGATGAGGTCGGGGTTCGGCGAGAGTGCTGAGCACCGAGCCATCGCCGCGGTGCAGACGCAAAACGGGGAGTGTACGAATATCCGAATACCTATCGAGATAATGCGTCGAGGTTCCCGGCATCGAGATGCGATGCGTACCCGCCTCCTTCGAAAGGCGCGTGAAACCGGTGCCGTCCGAGTGTACGCGGTACAGATGCCTCTCGAGCGGCGAACGTTCAAGCGCCGTGAAATAGATCCAGTCGTTCTTTTCATCGACACCCACGAGCGCCTGCTTTACCCAGAATGCGATTCCACCGGCACTAGCAAGCGCCCACGGCCCTTTCGTGACCTGATTAACAAGCGTGCCGTCGGTTCGGTAGCGATACAGGTGCATATGCCCGTCGCGCTCGGACGGCCAGAGAAAATGCCGGCCGTCGCTGAAAAAGTAGAGATCGTCGGTCATGTTCACCCAGCCGGGATCTGTTTCGGTCAGGATCCGGGTCGCTGCGCCGGTCTTTCGATCCGCAAAGTACAACGACATCTCGGTCTGCAGCCGCGGCATCGTCATCAGACTCAGGCGGCTTCCATCGGGAAGCCATTTCGCTCGAACGATGTACTCGAATGGCTTGTCAGCGATGTTGATCCAGGTCGTGGTCGGATTTCCGATCTCGATCATCCCCAGACGTACGCGTGGATTCGGCCCACCCGCGCGGGCGTAACGCTGGCGGAGCACACGCGGCGAGTATGGTGCGATGTCGGTGAAATATGAGAGGTCGACCTGCGATTCGTCGGACTGGAGATACGCCAGTCCTCTGGAATCCGGAGCCCACCAGTAGCCGATGTCACGACGTCCAAAGACCTCTTCCCAATAAACCCACGACAGCGTTCCGTTGAGGACGGTATCTGAACCGTCACGCGTGATGCGGATCTCGCGATTTTCGTCGAGATCGAACACGTACATATCATTCGACCGGACGTAGGCCACGCGCTTACTGTTTGGCGAGAAGCTCGCTGATGTTTCTTCGACCGCGGGGGTTGACGTCAGCCGGCGGAAACTTGAACCCACAAGGTCGAGCACAAAAATATCGCCGTTGAACATGTAAAGTGCCTGTCGGCCCGCGCCGTCGAATGCCATGGGCCACGACAAAGAATCGGTGCCCGCGTCCTGAACCGACGACTTGAGACTAGCGAGAGCTCGTGCCCGATCTACGGCGGGACGTCGACGGCCGGTTGCGGGATCCAGAATCTCAAACGTTCGTTCACTCGCCGGGCGGCGGGTATCGAGCATGATGAGCGTGCCGTCATCCAGCCACGCCGTCGGAGGAGTGCTCGCCGCCGTGCGACCGTCCGGACCAAAGATCCAATCGAGCGTGATTCGCTGCTTTTCATTTTGAGCGAGGACGCTGGTAAGAAGTCCAATGGAGAAGCCGAGGGCGACTAGCCCCCGCATAAATCGATCAGTCACGGAATCGCTCATAGTCGTTCGTCTATATTCAGAATGTGTAGTGCCGGAATCCCATTCAGGCTAATCCGGCAATCCGATCCTAGTCAACCGATCTTCGAACCGCGGGTCCGGCCGCACCGCGGGCATTTTTTCATACGATTCTATTCCGGCATATTCATACGCCGTAGCAGATCCTCGTAACGTGGGTCGCTGCGAAGCTCGGCAAACGGATGCTCCGCGCGTAGATCGACCAACAGCGAACTACGGTCGGCGAATGCTTTGTCGAGCCAGGCGAAGGCTTGGTCTTTGTCGCCAAGTCCGGCGTAAACGGCGGCGACTTCCGTAGCGTCCGCTTGATTGTTTTGGTATCGCTGCTCGATCTCTTTGAGCGACGCCATTGCTTCGCCACGTCGTCCCGCCGCCGCATTAGCGACCGCCAGACATACCAGTGAACGATTGTTGCGTTTTAGAATCTCGACCGCTTTCGCGACGGACGCGAGCGCGTCGGCAAACTGACCCTTTCTAATCTGAGCGTAAGTCAGATCCCACCAACCGAACCCGAATTGCGAATCGAGCTCGACGGTGCGCCTTGCCTGCTCAACAGCAGCGTCCGTTTCGCCCAGAGCCAGGTAAATCTGACTCAAGTTATCGTTCGCAACCAGCGACGACGGCTCAAGCTCCACCGCGTGTTTCATCCGCGCCAACGCAGCCGCGGCCCGGTTCGGGACGCGAATCTCAAAGCGCGCGTAACGCATCTGTGCGGTTGAATAATTTGGGTTTATTTCGATGGCCCTTTGATAATGCTTTTCTGCGAGAGCCCAATCCCATGTGCCTTCGCTGACAAATGCGAGCGAGGTATGCGTTTCGGCCAATTGATCGTCAAGCTCGACAGCGCGCTCGGCGTAAGGCTTGGCCTGCCGCATATATTCGCCTGACCGTGTGCCTTGGTAATAAGGAATGATCGAGTAGGTATCGGCAAGACCAGCGTAGGCGAGAGCATAATTCGAGTCCTTTTCAATAGCCGCCTTGAATTGCTCGATCGCTTTGAGGAGGTCTTCGTAGGTGCGTTTGTTCCAGTGGTATCGGCCCCTCAAATAAAGTTGGTAGGCTTCGGGATTTGCCGTGTAGGTTTTTTCGATCTTCGCCGAATCTTCCCCGGAGAGTTTCGATTTGAGATT
>CAMLKY010000334.1 GCA_946480545.1 uncultured Acidobacteriota bacterium | reverse complement strand
CGCAGTGCCAAACAGCGCGCCGCACAGTTGCTCGAGGACGTCGATCTCACGGACCGCGGCCATCACTATCCGTCCGAGCTTTCCGGTGGCGAGCAGCAGCGTGTCGCGATCGCCCGTGCTTTTGCCAATGAACCCAAGATCCTTCTTGCCGACGAGCCGACGGGAAACCTCGACTCGAAGAATGGCCGTCACATCTTCGAGCTGATGACCGACCTGCATGCGAAGCGGTCAGTGACGCTGGTGCTCGTGACCCACGATCAAGTGCTGGCCGGCGAGGCGGAGCGGCAGATAATCTTAAAAGATGGCCGCGTGGTTAGTGACGCGGCGACCGGCAAGGAGACGGCGACGCAGGGAGTGGGCGACGCGGAGACGCGGGACGTACACGCCAACGTGGCGCCGTGACGCTCAGTGACTAGCAAACTATCACCGCGTCTCACAGCCGCCGCCTCTCTAAGACTAATGAACTTCATCCTCAATCTAACCCGCCGTGAGATCCGCTCTTCGTGGAAGAGGTTGTTGTTCTTTTTCCTGTGCATCGCGCTCGGGGTGGGCTCGGTCGTCGCGCTTCGATCTCTGATCCAGAACCTTACCCAGGCCGTCGGGACGGACGCCCGTGCCCTCATGACCGCGGACGTCGACGTAAGCTCGACGAATGACTTCACACCGACAGATGTCGCGAAGATCGAGGCCGTCGTTGCGGCGAGCGGCATCGTAGACGGACGCAACGAAACGATCACGACATCCTCGATGGCGAGGCCGGCCGATCCGGCAAATCCTGGCGTGCGTCTTGTCGAGCTCAAGGGCATCGAGCCTCCGTTCCCCCTTGTCGGGAAGTTCGTACTCGAAGATGACACCCCGTTCGACTTCGGAATGCTGTCGAATAACGGTGCAGTCGTCGCGAGGATCCTCCTCGAAGATCTGAACCTCAAGGTCGGCGACCGCATCCGGATCGGAGAAGGCGAATTTCAGATCCGCGGCGTCTTTGATCAGGAGCCGGGCGGCACGAGCGGCTTCCGACTCGGGGCAAGAGTATTTGTAGAGAAAAAAGCATTTGACGACGCCGGGATCACACGCAATGCAAGCCGCGTCCGGCGACGGATCCTGTTTCGCACGACCGGAAATCCGACAGACCTGGTGACGCGACTCAGGGAAGAGCTAAAAGGCACGACCATCACTGTTCAGTCGTATCGCGAAACCCAGGAGAACCTCGGCGAGCAATTCGCACGGACCGAGAATTATCTCTCGCTTACCGGGCTTCTGATCCTGGTCCTCGGCGGTGTCGGAGTCTGGAATGTCGCTCGTGCATTCGTCGAGCAGAAGCGAAAGACCGTCGCCGTGCTGAAATGTCTGGGGGCAAGCGGTACGCGGATAATCCTCGTTTACATGCTCCAGATACTAACGCTCGGACTGATAGGAAGTCTGTTCGGTGTACTTCTCGCACAGCTAGCGCTTTTTCTGATCCGGGCACGTTTTATAGAGGCCCTTCCCGAGAACATGGCTTATACGGTGAGCTTCTCGACGGCATTCCAGGGCATTGTCCTCGGCGTGCTGATCTCACTTCTTTTCTCGGCACTGCCGCTGCTGCAAGTGAGGAACATCAAGCCGAAGCTTTTGCTGCGCGACGAGAACAATGCGTCGCTTCGCAGGCTCGATCTTACTAAATGGATCTTCGGATTTGTGTCGCTGGCCGGCCTGCTGGGTTTGGCGGTGTGGCAGGCGGGGTCCCTCAAGGTCGGTGCGTTTTTTCTAGGTGGACTAGCGGCAACGTCACTCGTCCTCTACGGAACCGCTGTCGCATTGACGCGACTGCTCAGACGCTTTCGAAACTTCGGACCGTTCGCGATCGGACAGGCGGTGAACTCGCTTTATCGGCCCGGCAATCAGACCCCCATCGTCCTGCTCGCCGTCGGTCTCGGTGCGTTCGTCGTCATCGCGGTCCAATCGCTTCAAACCAACCTCGTCCGCGAGTTCGACTTCACGAGGAACCAGAGTCTCCCGAGCCTTTTCTTCGTGGATATACAGCGAAGCCAGATCGACGAAGTCGCGTCGATGATCTACGCCCGGACCGGCGAAAAGGCCGAGACGATACCGACCGTCCGGGCGCGTATCTCGCATGTGAACGGAGAGCCTTTCGATTTTGCACAGCGCGAAACACGCCAGCAGCAGGGACAGATCGGGCGCGAGTTTGCCGTGACGTATCGGGCCGAGATGGACCGGAACGAGAGCTTGCTGGCTGGAAGCTGGTGGACCGATGCCGTGGCAGAGGTCCCGGAAGTTTCGGTCGAAGAAGAGATGGCCCGCCGGCTCAACGTCACGCCGGGCGATTCTATGACATTCGATATCTCTGGCCGGAAGATCACCGCTCGGGTCGCTAACATCCGCAAACTCGATCTTCGAAACACGCGAACCGCATTCGTGTTCGTCTTCAGGCCCGGTGCACTGGAAAAAGCACCGCAGACCTTCGCCGCCACGATCCTGACCCGCATCGGGGCGACGGATCGGCAGCGGCTGCAGCGTGACGTGCTCGACGCACATCCGAATGTCCAGATCTTCGACGTCGCGGATATCGTGGCCGCTGTTCAAAAGCTGGTGAATAACTTCGTGCTCGCTATCTCGTTCGTCGGCAGCTTCGTGATGCTTAGCGGTATCCTGATCCTTATCGGATCGATCGCCCTCACCAAGTCGCAGCGTATCTACGAAAACGCCATCCTGAAGACGCTCGGGGCGAAGCGGCCGACGCTCGTGACGATCCTGCTTGCGGAATACGGCATCCTCGGTCTGTTGTCAGGGCTGATCGGCGCGAGCTTCGCCGTGCTGCTCTCCTATGCTGTCAGCCGCTATCTCTTCCAAATTGAATGGGAATTCGACGCCGTGCTCGCGGCGCTTGGTGTGATCGTGACTGCGGTGATCGTGATGTTCGTCGGGGCATCGGCGAGCTTCGACGTCCTCTTCAGAAAGCCGCTCTCGACGCTCCGCTCGCAGTAAGAACTAATTCGATTTCGGGTCGAAGGGGTGCTGGGCGAGGACCGTCCGCATGTTGATCTGCCCAAGAAGCGTCTCCAGGTATGCCCCGAAACGGTGGAGGATCGGAACGAGGTCCTTCTTTTCGGTCAAGGCGAAAACCTCTTCCGCGAACCGCTCGATTGTCTCGCGATCTTTGTGAAAGAGATACCCCACGGTTTCGCTCAGAAACGTGTGCAGTTCCGCTGATGCGGCCTCGAGAATAGGCTTCTCCGGTTTCTGCTCGGCGGCCTGCACGCGCTGCAGCAGGGCCCAGATATGTTGCCTAAGCGCGAGCGACTCTTCGAGCTTTGTCTGGAATTTCGGGAACAGGTCGGAAGGCGAAACACTCGGATCCATGACCCGCGCAAATCCCGCGAGTATCTGACGAAAGCTGTCGCTGAGCAGCTCGAACGCCGTCTCGACGCGAGCAAAAACTGTCGGCACCGGGCGGATACCGGCGAGGCCCGTCAACTCCTGACTAAAGACTTTCTTCAATTCGAGCGAAGCAGTGTACGAGGCGCCGTCAAGCGAATCGAACATTGCCGCCTTTTCATCAGGGAACCTCGCGAGCCTGTTATTCATGTGGGCGATAAGGTCGCGCACCTGCTCATGCACATGCGAGAAGATTAGGAGAGACGGCTTGAGCGGCTCGTCATTCTCGAGCATGCGGCCGACGACACCAAGCGATCCGAGGATCGTCCCGAATTGTGAAAGAATCACCTGTAGATCGACTTCGTGTGCAAAGGCGACCTTCTTACTGGTCAGGAGCGAGCGAAGCTTTTCCGGCAGGAACGAGAGGCCGTCCGCGGCAGCGCAG
>CAMLKY010000333.1 GCA_946480545.1 uncultured Acidobacteriota bacterium | reverse complement strand
CTACTCCTGTTCTCGAATGATGTCAATCGAAACGAATAAGCGCCGCGACTCGAAAAAAGAAGTCGCGACGCTTGTTCCATAGCCGGAAAGTGGATCAGGGCCTAGGGCTTTCCTTTGCCTCCGCCTTTACCGCCGCCTCCGCCTTTGTTCGGATTGCCGCCACCCTTGTTAGGATTGCCGCCGCCCTTGTTCGGGTTACCGGCGTTTGGCTTGCCGCCACCTTTATTCGGGTTACCAGCGTTAGGGTTGCCGCCACCCTTGTTCGGGTTCCCGCCACCCTTGTTGGGGTTACCGGCGTTCGGGTTTCCCCCGCCACGATTCGGAGGTGCCACCGCCGGTCTATCGGGGTTACCGCGTTGGGCGCCGCGTTCGTCGCGTCCGGGATTTCCGCGTTCGTCGCCGCGATCACTACGCGGAGGATCGACGCGTCCCGGTTTATCATCCCCGATGAATCCGCCATCCTTGCGTCCACGACCTCGATCGGTTTTTGCAAACTGTCTTCGCGATGGATTGTTCTTTATGAATTCAGCCTGATCACGCGTCGGTTTCGCCAGCCTCGCATGGATCTTATCCATCCATTTGCCGTCGTACGGCGACCGGATATCGATAGCCGAAAAGTATGATGGAGCTGCATTCGTGTACACGAAGACCGGCTCCGGATAGAGCTCAACGACCCGCGTCCTGTAGATAGGCGTCTCGACGATCTGGTACGGCGAATACCACGACGGATAATTGTCGTAGTAATACGGCGAAACATAGCGGTCGTGATCGCTGAATAGGAACGACGCCATCTGGAGGCCTCGATCGAGCCAGTTTGTTTCGTAGTAATAATTGTCGCCGTAGATATTGTCGTCGCCCATCAGGATGACTCGCGAACCCCGATAGTCGGGTCGATCGCGATAGAAGAACACGGTGGCGATCTCCTGGATCATATCCGGACCAAAACGGCTAAAGAGCGAAAGACCGCGCGAATTGTCGTCGTCGTAACCAAACTCTTCAACGCTGATATAGTCAGCATAGCCATCGCCGTTCAGGTCAAGATTATTCACCCCGTACTCATCATCGTTTAAATACCGCTCAAACTCTTCGGGTGACTCGGCACGCTCGAGCAGGGTGCCAGCCCGCTGAAGATCGAAGTTGTCCTTCGCCCAATAGTCTTCTTCGGCGATCGGTGCACCCGGCGGGAACGGCTGCTGCGAAGTCGCGATCTGCTCCGGCTGGTCCGAAAATTTGAAAGCTCGCATGTTAAATACCCGTCCTTGTCTGAAATTAGTTCACTTCTCATCGGGCAGAAGTAACCCTCATTCCTGCGGGTTTACGCCTTAACACTGCGAATCGAACCCGCGGGCGCGGGAGAATGATGTATTCAATTGCAATCACCGCGCCGTAACGGGAGATTACAGTATCTTTGCGATGAAAATACGGCTGCTTTCGGGTGAGGTAAGGCGGTTCGTGTCATGCCCCTGACCCGGATGAATGAATACTTCGTACCGCGTCCGCGGCAGGCGCAGCGACTTGAAGCGACGGAGAAGCTCACGGACGTTTCTCTCGGGAACGAACGGATCTTCCTCGCCATAATGATGCTGGCTTTGGGGGAGTCGATGTGCGAAATAGAGGGGAGAGCTCGCGATCATTCGGTGCCGAACGTCTCGAAGTGTCGCGCGGCCCTCGATCGCGTGCTTCAGAAATCGTTCTACATTCTGCCCACCCGGCTGCACCGGAGTCGCACGCGTTCGCAGCGCCTCGCGCCATAGCTCTTCTTCGGTCCACCCGTTTGTGCCCATTGCATAGAACCAGTCCGTCGGTCCCGCCCAGTTGACTACGCACTTGATCCTTTTGTCCCGCATGCCGGTCAGCATCGCGACAGTCCCGCCGCGACTGTGGCCAAACGCACAGATTCGATTCTTGTCGGCCTGCGGGAGGGTCTCGAGTGCGACGTTCAAAAGTGCGATCGTATCGTCGGTTGCTCCGTCCAGTGCGTCGGTGCGATCGCCTTCGGACGTAAATGTCCGGCCGTCGAAATTGATCGTCTCGCCGCGAAAACCGGGAACGACATAGATAAAGTCGCTTGCAAGGCCGCTCATCATCCTCGGGGCCGCGAGTCGCGTGGGGTCGAGTGGGAAGTAAGTCGGCGACACGCCTTTCGCCTCGATGATGACCGGCAAAGACCGGGTCGCCATTGTTTGGGGTATCAGGATCGCCCCGTAATGTCGTTTGCCGTGGACGAGATGCGAAACGATGCGCACATCGAAAGTGTGCTTATCGAAGCTGGCCGAGCCCGTGAATTCTTCACGCACTCCGCGCACGCTCAAGTCGCGCGCGGCCCAGTCTTTCTCGACGGCCGCTATCTCTTCGCCGGTTGGCTGATCAAAAACGTCCGCGAGCGAAAATGGAAGGTTCCAACCCTGGTGGGTGGATCTTTCGGGGAGCTCACCAAGCCGCGCCAACGCGGAGGTAGTCTCCGTCGCACGTGGATCCAACTGCTGCGAGCGGCGGAGAGCGATCAAAGCATTCCTTCGGTCTCCGGCCTGAACAAGCGCGTAGCCGTGAACGCGATGAAATTTAGCGTCGTTCGCCAGATGAGGTGAAAGCAAGCTAAGGAATGCAACGACAAAGCGAGTCTTTGTAGGCAGCCGCATCAGGACTTGTTCGGCCGTGTCGAGCGCCTTCTTCACGTCGCGTCGCTTTATATAGCCCTCCGTAGCACGACGGACATTCCCGCTTAGAAGGAGCTCAACCGGCAATTGCGGCACCGCCTCGCGCCGAAGCTCGAGTCCCTCGCCCTCCATGCCGATGACTTTCACCCCGATTACGGCCCCTCTCGCGTTGCGGCGAAACTCGGCGCCGCGCGAGACACGATCTACAACGACGAATTTATCCTTCTCAGCTTCTCGGAGCAGTTGAGTCGCGCTCCACATAACGGGACGAATAGTAAGTCCGTAACGCGTTTGCTCGAAATACACCGCATAGTCTTTTCCATCGGTGTAGCGGCCGGCATACTGCGCGACCGCAGAGCCGGGCAGCGCGAGGAGGAAGATCAATACGACAAATCTAGGCATGATCAAAGGGCTGTCGTTAAAAAGACACCACCGCTACCAGTTTTCTGACAGCGGCGGTTGCGGATCGGTATTACTGATTCTATTGCCTTCGGCCCTTTACCTCTCGGCCCCCGGAAAGTAGCACAGTGATGCCGACGATTTTTCCCGAAGCATCGCGTTCAAACGAAACCGCGGCCCCCGCGGGCTGTGCGATGAATCGGTCAGGCGTTGTTTCCTGAACTAGCTCCATCCGTTCGCCGCGCGGCGGGATGATCCAAAGTTTTCCGCCTTCCTGGCGGACTTCTACAACCCCCATGCCTCCGGAATCGTAGAGCCCGGTGAACGGCCCGAGCTTATCATTGGTAATCGGCGCCGCAACGACTGGCTGCGCCGGTGTGACCGACGGCGGTGCGGGGAATGCGGAGCCCGGTTGCGGAAGCTGAAATGCGCCCGTGACGGGTCCCTGGCCGCCGGGATGAACCGGGAACTGCGGACGTTTCGGTGTGAAGACCGGCTTCCTGGCAATGTCTGCCATCGCAACCTCGATCGCCTTCAGTAGCTGTGGGTCTCGCCCGGCCATCACATCTGCCGGGGTTATCTCGACATCGTGGTCGGGCGAAACCCCGATGTTCTCTATTCCCCAGCCCGAACCACTCGGATCGTACGCCGCCCGTCCAGGAAGTTGGACCCGCCCGCCGTCGATCAGTGGTGGCGTGAAAAAATAGGGGCCGATGCCGCCGCCGAACGTGCCGACGCCCGGCGCCGAAGGGCTCGCCGAGGCCC
>CAMLKY010000332.1 GCA_946480545.1 uncultured Acidobacteriota bacterium | reverse complement strand
AGGAAGAATCTGGCGATCTGACTTATCGGGCTTGGCGAGCGCTGCGTGAGAAATCAGTCTCACGCAAAGCTCACCAAGCCCGCAAAGGAGAAAGCAGAATTAGAAACCGGCGCGTTAAGGCTTTCGCGCCTCGGCGTACGCCGCATCGGCCAACTGCCGGGCTTTCACATTTGCATTCGGCGTCGTTACGTCGACCGAGTGATTGATCTTCTCAAACCCTTTCAAGCCGCGAACCACCAGCTTTTCGCCGACCATCTTTCCGAAGTAAGGACTCTCGTCGGTCGGCTCCGCATATATTGGAATCCGAAAGATGACTGCAAACGGCTCCTTGTTCGCGAGCCGCCATTCGACGCGCGTCTTGCTTTCCTGAAACCCGATGTCGAGTATCGCGAGCGGGATGGTCTTATCGCTTCCCTTCAACTCGGCATTGATATGAAGCGCGGCAGCCGACGCATAGATGTGGATCTCGTAGCCGCCGACGCCCTTGCATACACTCGATTCGTCGGTTCCCTCCGGGCTGCCCGCTGTGCTGCACGCCGAACCGAGGTTTGTATAGACGGAAGTGAAACGCGGTTGCGACTTCGCTGTCTGAGAAACCGCTGCGGCCGCGGTGAACAGGACGATCGACGCGGATACGACCAACTGTCGTTTTGTCATGAATGTCCTCCGAAGTTACGAGACAGCATACGGGATCGGATCGATTTGTCCAGCCCGCTCGAACCCGCGCAGCCGCAGCGCACACGAGTCGCAGGTACCGCATGCGAGATCCTCGGAGCGATAGCACGACCACGTCAGGTTGAGAGGCGCGCCGAGCTCGATTCCCTTGCGGACGATCTCCGCTTTCGAAAGGTTGATGATCGGCGTGCGAATCTGGATCCGGGTCCCGGGTTTCGTTCCTGCATCGATCGTTTTTTGGAACGCCTCGAAGAACTCGGGACGACAGTCGGGGTACCCGCTTGAATCTTCCGCGACGGCGCCGATGTAGATCGCATCCGCTGCGATCACCTCCGCCCAGCTCACAGCGATGGCAAGCATGTTGGCGTTGCGAAACGGAACGTAGCTGGTCGGAATGTTAGGCGAGTCGAGGTCGGCGTCGGCGACAGTGATCTTTGGGTCGGTAAGTGACGAGCCGCCGATCTTTGCGAGATGCTCAATAGAAACATCTAGGCGGTCCTTGATCGAATAGTGATCGGCGATGTCGTTGAAAGCCCGCCGTTCCCGGGCCTCAGTAAGCTGGCCATAAGAGACATGAAGCAACGCCAGCTTGCTCGCTTCCCCCCGCGCAATCGCCGCGGCAACACACGAATCCATGCCGCCTGACACAAGAACGATTGACGTTTGTTGTCGCATGATCACAAATTATTTACAACGCGTCGTATCCCTTCCTTTATTAGGGCGGTGTTGAAGTTGATGAGCAGACCGAGCTTTAGTTCCGTCAAACGAAGATACGTTCTCAGTTGCATAGCATGTACCGGGGCCATCGCCGCTATTGATTTCACTTCGATAATAACTTTCTTATCTACGATGATGTCCGCACGAAAGCCCACGTTCATCTTAACGCCCTCGTACTTAACCGGGATTCCCCGCTGGCAAACTACTTCGCAACCACGAAGCCTCAGCTCATGAGCCATTGTCGCCTCGTAAACCGACTCGAACAGCCCAGGGCCCAGACTCGTGTGAATCTTGAAAGCAGAATCAACGATTATTCGTGAGAGTTCATTTTCAGTCATTAGGAGAATGATTCTCCCGCAAAGTCGCAAAGACGCAAAGAAGAAGCCGGTTAATTATTCTTAAGCTTGCTGCGGTCTTCTAGCGCGGCAGATCTCTCTTCTTTGCGTCTTTGCGACTTTGCGGGAAAACACTATCGATGGTTATTAGTCGGCTTAGCTTAACGTCGCGGTCCTTCACACCCCTCGAGCGTCGCTGCCCCAAATATACTTATGCAGTTGCAAATTCAAACGCACCGGTAAGCTGCTCCGTGCGATCTCCTCGGCGATCATTGGTAGATTCTCGATTCCGTGAACTGGTGAGATCAGTATCTCCTTCGCACGGCGCGCGAGGTCGAAGTCGTCGATGATGCGGCGCGCGAATTCCCAGTCGTTCATGTCGGCGATGACGAACTTCACTTCATCCAGCTCTGCTCGAAGGCGTCCAAGGTTCTCCCAATGATTTCGTTCGGCTTCACCCGATGCCGGGCATTTTACATCGAGGATCACTGACGCACGCGGGTCGATGTTCTCAATTGACACGTAGCCGCCCGTCTCGATCAAGACCTCATACCCTCGATCACACAACTCCGAGATGAATGGAAAGACGTTTCGTTGCGCGAGCGGCTCGCCACCCGTTACTTCGACAAGCCTGCACCCGAACTCTTCCAGCTTCGCAAAGATCTGCTCAAACGGGATCTTCTCGCCGCCCGTAAATGTGTACTCGCTGTCGCACCACACGCAGCGCATCGGGCATCCGGTGAGCCGTACGAACGAGCAGGGGCGTCCGGCGTGTGACGATTCACCCTGGATCGAAAGGAATATCTCGGTGATGCGCAGGTCCATGAAGGCCACAGATTAGCACAGCGAACGGAAGCCGGATCAGAACAGTCCGAACCAGGATGTAAGGTGCAATAGCTCACCGGCGCCGAACGAAAGAAGGTTCGCGATGATGATCGCAACGAACGAGCGGATCCAATCTCGAGGATGAAACGACCGATCGCGAAACGCGAGAAAGAACAACAAACATTCGGCCAGCGGAGCAAACGTCTCGGCGACCGCCAGATACTGCCAACGTGGTGCCCCGAGAAACAGTAGCGGAAGCACGAGAACGACTATCGGATACGTACACGCCGTGAGCCATACACCGCACAGGAGTCGCTGCCGCCGTGCAAGCTTTGGCGTCAGGCCGATGAACAGCACCGGCGTTTCGATAAGGATCGTCAGCAAATACCCGACGGGCAGAAAGAGCCACAGCTCACTCGCGGGAAGATTTTGTGTCTGTACGAGACCAACCTCGTCAAAAAGGTACATGCGCGTCAGAGCATCTTGATCAGAAATGGAAACTCGGCCAGGACGTGGCCGATCGCGAACGCAAAGTAAATGTCGCGCGTCGTCGTGTAGTCCACGGCGAAACCAAGCCACAGGGCCATCAGCCCCGCGATCCCGACAACAGCGATCGCAGCAAACAACTTCGGCAAGCCCTTCGCGGCGGAGAACATCGGAACATCGCCAAGCCGCCACGGGATCGCACGTCGATCGACGAGCGGGATCAGAAGTATCCAAACGAAGTAATGGATCGATTCGAGGAAGACATGCACCGCCACCAGCACATGACTCGAGATGCCCGGCAGGATCTCGCTGCCGGCATGTTGTGCGATGCGCCAAAAGAGATTTGTTTCTTCCGGGAGGTCGGGACGCGTGGCAAGCGCCGACCAGAGGAGGATGACGAAAACCGGAACCGACACCAGGCAGAGATGATACGCGCGGAGCCATTCGGGTTTGGTGCGGCGGATCTGCCGCTCGAGAAACCACATCGCAATCAGCGGATGCAGGTAAACGAGCGACAGGCTCCAATACTGCGGCGCCGCCCACGCCGAGGCTGCCGCCAGGAACAAAATGGGAACGACCCAGCCCCAGTCACCTCGTTTTTGTTTGCCGCGAAGATAGAACAGCACGCCGATCCAGGCGATAAACGCGGTATTCCAACTCAGAAGGAGATAGACGTGCGTGTCACCGGTCCACAGCCAGTTGCCGGTCGAGAAGTAAAGCGTGAGATATGCAGCAGTGAGGACGAAGACGCCGCCGATTCCAACCGAATAGAACGTTCGGGACCG
>CAMLKY010000331.1 GCA_946480545.1 uncultured Acidobacteriota bacterium | reverse complement strand
TTGCTGGTCAGCTCGGTCTGACTTCACCTCCCTTGTTCGTAATCTTGTCATCATGCTGTTGATGTTCTGATCGATCCGAATCTTCGTCGCCTGGAGGCTGCGATGCCGGCGATCACGATGCACGCAAGAAGTAGCCAAACCAATTCCGGTTCGCTGCCGATCGCCATGTCGCTCACACCGACCGGCAACGGCAGCGGCTGGTTGACGTTTGAAGCATCTCCGTTCGGATTTACGATCTTTTCACGCACCGCGATGAACGACGTGTACTTGGTCAGCAGGTTGTACTTCAGTCCAAGGTCCGTGATCAGCCTGACGTGTTCGTCGGTTACTTCGCCATAGCCGTGGTCCGATAATTCCGCGATGCGTGTGCGTGCCCAAAGATACCGAAGGGCGCGGTTCCCGTCGTCGGCAAGCACCGTAGACACATCAAGCGTAGTTGAATAATCGCCACGACCAGTCTTTCCCGTCAGCTCGATGGTGCCCGATGGATCACCGCGCCATTTGCCAAACATCACCACAGGCCGCTTGGCGAGGAGATCGGGGAAGCTCGTTGGTTCGACGTCGTAGATCTCAAACCCGTCGGCGCGGATCTGGATATCCGTGAGAACCGGCGATTCGATATACTCCCGGAATTTCGTCGCGACTTCCGGAGCACGCGTCTCGTCTTCGACAATAAACGGCTCGCCGAGACCCGCCTTTGCAACTCCCTCGACAAGGTAACGGTTAACGCTTGAGCCGATTCCGAATGCAAACACGTTCGCCTGTCCGAGATTCTTTCGAATGAAGTCGAAGACACCTTCCTCGACGGACACGTACCCGTCTGTTACGAGAACGATGTTCCGGGAGACTCCGGGCTCCTGCCTCAATCCCATCCGGCATCAGCTCGGTCCCGCCGCTTCCGCGCTGCTCGGCAAGCAGGTGCATCGCCCGCGCGATGTTTTCCGGATTTGCCGGCAGCGGACTATCCGAGAGGACCGAGGAATCACCCGCGAAAAGCACCACGTTAAAAAAATCGCTTGGGCGTAGGCCGTGGATAAGATCCTCGAGAAGCTTCTTCGAGGTCTCGAGCGGAAAGCCCTCCATCGAACCCGAAACGTCTACGACGAATACATACTCGCGCGGCGGAATATCCTGGGGTGTCACACGTGCGGGCGGCTGGGCCATGTACAGGAAGAAGTTTTCATCCTCGCCCTGATAGAGGATCAGACCCGACGCGATCTGCTCGCCCCCGAGCCGGTATCGAAGAATGAAATCCCGGTTACCCTGAAACTTGTCTGCACCGTCGAGGTTTAACTGAGCGACGCTTTCCCCGTGAAACTGCGTCACCATCGGATGTGTCGGCGAGTTGAGATCGCGGATCGGAACGCCCGAGGCGACACGTGCCGAAATATCGAACGTGCTCGCCGGCTGTTTTGTATAAGGCGTCTCGACGAACTTCTTACCTTCGGCTGATTCGGTCGGCGACATATATCGCGGCCCGACGACGGTCGGATAGACGACCTCATACACGCCGTCGGTCGGAACGAGCAGCTCTGTGTAGCGCAGCTCGATCTCGACAAGCTCGCGGGGCATTAGGTTGGCCAGGCTCATAGTGAAGACATTCGGCCTGGCCTGTTCGAGGAGGGATGCGCTTTTACCTTCTTTCTTTGCCGTTTCGAATTCCTGCTTCGCTTTCTCGCGTTCCTTTATCTTCGCGACGATCACCTCGTCCCCGATACGCATTCGCATCCCGTAGACGGCGGCTCGCGTCGATGCGGGAAACACATACGTAGCGTTGATGGCCCGGCTGCCTTCGTTCTTGTAGGTTTGGAGAACGCGCACATCGGCGATGACTCCGGATACGGCGATCTCGACGCGCGTATCTTTTAGCGGAAGTTGGTCGATGTCCGGATCACCCTTCACCAGAAAGTATGGCGACAGAGTCTTGTTGGTATCCGCAGGCGGGTCACCTTCGTACGCCGCTTGCGGAAAAACTGGGAACAAGCCGACCGCAATTACCACAACGGCGGCGCAGATGCGATGTAAGTTCAGTTTGCTTAGCATGATCACTCCGGTATTTTTGTCGCCTCGTTGGGCGATCTCTGTACAACACGAGTGATCGTAGTCGGCAAAGGGATCGGCGTGAATGTTCGGCCCCACCTCGTGCGCACCGTAGTAACCACACTTGCACGCGGGAACAGCCACTGGTGTTTGCATGGGTAGTATCGAGAGGAATATGATTAGCGAACCGACCGTTTCAAAACCCTTAAAAGGCTGCAATTTTCGGAGTGCATTATGAAACCGATATCAAGAATAGTTGTTCTAGTTCTCGCATCTGCAATCCTCAGTTTTAATGCCGTCGCTCAAGGCGATCAGGCAAAGGCTTCGGCCGTCGCGACGATCGAGGTCAAGGCACCCGCCGCCGAGGCGGAGGTTGGCAAGCCGCTCAAGTTCACTGCGATCGCGAAAGATGCGTCGGGCGCCACGCTGAATGAAAAGCCGACGGCCTGGTTCGCGGCGCCTTTCGATCTCGCTCACGCGGGCGAAGATGGAACCGTTGCATTCTTTCAGCCGGGCGAGGTCCTTGTCGGAGCGATCGTCGGCGGCAAGCCGGGGTATGCGAAGATCACGGTAAAGCGGCCACCGATCGCCCGGATCGATATTGCCCCGATCCGCCACTCGATACTCGCAGGCGGACTCGTGAAGCTGGATGCAACTGCACGTTCATCTAATGGTGATCCTCGAACGGACGCGGTGATCCGGTGGACGTCCGCCAACCCGAGCGTCGCGACGGTCAATGCCGATACCGGCGTTGTCACCGGCATCGCCCCCGGAACGACGACGATCGAAGCCTCGTCAGGTTCGGGTAAAGGAAGCATCCCGATCACCGTCGTTCGGAACACGATCAGCGCACTGACCGTTGAGTCGCCATCCAACAAAGCCAGGACCGGTGATGTCGTTCGTTTGAATGTGCGGGCCACGGGTGCAAGCGGCGCTTTCGATAACACGTCGGTTAGCTGGGCCGTCAATGGCGAGGGTGCGCGTGTCTATCCGGACGGTGCGTTCGTCGCCGAGCTGCCGGGAACCTACGTCGTCACGGCCAGCGTTGGCTCAACACAATCTCATACATCGATCGTCGTCTCCCCGCGAAACGTCGAGCGTGCGCTCGAGGTCGTTGGTCACACATTCACAAAGGACAACGGCGTCCTCGTGCCGACCGCGGAGCAGTGGATCTTCGGGAACCACGCTTATGTTTCGACGAACAGCGACAAGCTGATGATCTTCGACATCTCCGATCCCGCGAACCCGAAGCTGACCGATATGGTCAAGGTCGATGCACGTCACATCAACGACGTGAGCACGACCGCCGACGGAAAGATCGGCGTGATCACCCGTGAAGGAGCTTCGAATCGAAAGAACGGAATAGTTTTCCTCGACACGTCGGACCCGGCGCATCCGAAAGTGATCTCGGACTACACATTGACGGTTACCGGCGGCGTTCACAGCGCGTTTGTAGACGGCCATTACGTCTACCTGACCGACGACGCGACGGGATCGATGCGCGTGATCGATTTTCGTGATGTAAAGAATCCGCGCGAGGTCGCTCGGTGGCAGGTTGAGAGCGACGTCGTGACGAGCTTCCAGAGTAAGGAAGGCGAGACGATCGGCGGCCGCTATCTGCACGATCTGCAGGTGAAGGACGGATTAGCTTATCTCGCGTACTGGCGCGATGGCTTGATCATTCTCGATGTCGGCAATGGAATGAAAGGCGGAAGCCCCGAGAAGCCGACGCTCGTTAGCCAGCTCCGGTTCAATCATCATGAGCTGTACGGGAACGGATGGCTCGCGGGGACACACTCGG
>CAMLKY010000330.1 GCA_946480545.1 uncultured Acidobacteriota bacterium | reverse complement strand
CTCATCACCGGCGCGGTCGCCGCCGCCCTCGGAGCCGCCGTGGCCATGGCGGTGTGCCAATTGGTCGACCAAAGTGGCGATGCGTCGCGGGCGGCTGCGTTGCGGGCGAAGTTCGTCGAGCACATGGCGAATATGTTCAAGCTCGCGGGCGATTCGCCTGAGACAGCAGCCGCAAACGCGAAAACCGTCATGGAGATCCAAACGCGCCTCGCTACCGCGTCGCTTACACCGGTCGAGCGTAGGAATCCGGATAACAACTACAACAAGATCACCCTTTCCGCCGCGCAAGAGCTGACGCCGAATTTTTCGTGGCAGGCTTATGCCGCCGAGCGTTCATTTCCCGCTTTCACAGAGCTCAATATCGCGCCGCCCAAGTTCTTTGCCGAAGTTAACACGATGATGAAGGACGTTCCGGTCGAGAGCTGGAAAACGTATCTTCGGTGGATGACCATCAACGCTGCCGCCCCGGCGCTTTCCAAGCCTTTCGCCGACGAGAACTTCGATTTCTTCAACCGCTTTCTCCGCGGCCAGAAAGAGCCACAGCCTCGATGGAAGCAGTGCGTTCAGGCGGTCGACGGCAGCCTCGGTGAAGCCCTCGGCATGCAATTCACAAAAACTGTTTTCACGCCGGCGGCAAAGGCACGGATGAATGAGATGATCGACAACCTCCTGGCGGCGATGAAGGACCGGATCGATGGCCTCGAATGGATGAGCGACGAAACGAAAAAGCAGGCCCACCGAAAGCTGTCGACATTCAAGAGAAAGATCGGGTATCCGGATGTGCTTCGCGGATACCGCGGCCTTGTCATCGATCGCCGATCGTACGCGGACAACATCCTCCGCGTCAATCAGTTTCAGATCAAACGAAATCTGCAGGACTACGGAAAACCACGTGACAAGACCCGCTGGAATTTCTCACCGCCGACCGTTAACGCATCGTACAACAGCGTCAATAACGACATCACTTTTCCCGCCGGCATCCTGCAGCCGCCGTTCTTCAACTTCGACGCCGACGATGCGATCAACTACGGAGCGATCGGCGGCGTGATCGGGCACGAGATCACGCACGGATTCGACGATTCCGGAAGCCGTTACGACGCCGACGGAAATCTCAAGATGTGGTGGACACCCGACGATCGAAAGAAGTTCGAAGAGCGTGCAGCGTGCGTTATTAAGCAGTTCGATGGTTATCAGGTCCAGCCCGGCCTGAACATCAACGGCAAGCTGACCCTTGGCGAGAATATCGGCGACTTCGCCGGTCTTACGGTCTCGTACGATGCGTTCATGCGATCGCTCGAGGGTAAGCCGCGCCCGAAAGATATTGACGGCTTCACCGCCGAACAACGCTTCTTTCTCGGATGGGCGCAGGTTTGGGCCGGAAAATATACTGCCGAAGCCGAGCGTGAGCAGGTGAAAAGCAATACGCACTCGCTTCCGAGATGGCGTGTGAACGGCCCTCTATCGAACATGCCCGAATTTGCAAAAGCATTCGGCTGTAAAGAAGGGCAACCGATGGTTCGCAGAGATGCGTGTGCGATCTGGTAGAGCAGAGGCCGATGAAAAAAGAGTCGAGCGCCGAAGCTCGACTCTTTTTTGAACGTCGACGCCCCGCGTTAAGTCTCCCGAGAAGACCTTTTTTCCGGCGGGGCTCCGGAGCAACAATATCCCATCAACACTTTGCTGTGCTCCGTCCAGGCTTCGTCGAATTTGCGACGGCCAGTGGATCGCACTTTCGGCTTTGTGTCGAACTCTGTCCCTGACTGTATCAACTGCCGCTATTGCCGTTTCGCTTCCCACTGAAGTCTAATAGATATGACAGTCAAAGAATCGGGTTAATGGCAGGTCTGATCGCTCGAACGTTCGGTAAGTTGAAGTATGTTGAAGCCAGAAATAATCAAACGCAATAACGTGAAGATATTGGGCGCGGGGACGCGAGCCATGATGTTCGCGCACGGATTCGGGTGCGACCAAAACATGTGGCGGTTCGTGACGCCGGCGTTTGAAGACGAATATAAGATCGTTCTCTTCGACTACGTGGGTTCGGGCAAATCTGACCTCACATACTACCGTCCCGAGCGGTACGGCGAGCTTAACGGCTACGCTCAAGACGTTATCGAGATATGCGAAGCGCTGGATTTACGCGAGATTGTCTATGTCGGACACTCGGTAAGTTCGGTTATCGGCATGCTCGCCTCGATCCAACGGCCGGAGCTTTTCTCCCAATTGATTCTCATCGGCCCATCACCGAGCTATATAAATGACCCTGAAGGGTACGAGGGCGGTTTTGAGCGAAAAGATATCGAAGGTCTGCTTGATCTGATGGACAAGAACTATATCGGCTGGGCGAGTTTCCTTGCTCCAACCATCATGAAGAATGAGCAGCGCCCCGAGCTCGCAGCGGAGCTTCAGGAGAGTTTCTGCTCGACGGATCCGAAGATTGCCCGGCGCTTCGCCGAGGCGACATTTTTCTCGGACAATCGGTCCGACCTCGCAAAGGTCACGATACCTTCATTGATAATGCAGTGCTCCGACGATGTGATCGCGCCATTGAGCGTCGGCAATTATCTTCACGAAAATCTGTCTGCAAGTACGCTGCGCGTGATGAAGGCCACGGGCCATTGTCCACATATGAGCCATCCGGAAGAGACCATAGAGATCATCCGAGAATACCTGGATGGTCCGGAACAATAGTCTTCAAAGGCTACGGCGGATGCTTACGCGCAATTTCGAGTTTGATGGAAGAATTGCTAAATACCGCCCCGTGCGGTTTCCTAAGGTTCAACGATCAGGGAGAAATCCTCATGGTGAATTCTACTCTGCTCGCGATCCTTGGTTTCGATGACGATCAACTGGTTGGTGACAGGATCGATCGCATACTTCCGGTCGAGAGTCGTATCTTCCATCAGACACATTTTTTTCCTCTTCTAAAACTCCATAAGAAAGTTGATGAGGTGTATTTTTCGCTGAAGAGCCGCAACGGGGAGAAAATCCCCATGCTGGTCAACGCGGTTCGCCGGGACTCGGTCGCCCACGCGGTCAACGACTGCGTCCTGATACAAATGCGGCAGCGCAGTGAGTACGAAGACGAGATACTAAAGGCAAAGCACGCGGCCGAGCAGGCCGTTCAGGCGAAGGATGACTTTCTTGCCACTGTCTCACATGAATTGAGAACGCCTCTATCAGCGATCAAGGGCTGGGGCAAGCTTCTGACCCGCGGTTCGCTGAACGAGACCGATACTGCGCGTGCACTTGATGCTATCGAACGCAGTTCTGACGCTCTTCAAAAGCTTATTGAGGACCTGCTGGACTTCTCGCGAATCATATCCGGAAAATTGCGCTTGTCGGTAGAGCGTGTGGATGTTAGCGCGGTCGTAGACTCCGCTCTCGATGTGGTTCGCCCAGCCGCGGACGCGAAAGAGATCCAGCTCGAAGCCGTCATCAGCCCTGACGCACCAGCCGTTTCCGGCGATCCATCCAGACTACAGCAGGTTCTGTGGAACCTGTTGTCGAATGCGATAAAGTTCTCACCCAAGGCAGGACGGGTGCAGATCAGGGTCAGGCGTGTCGACTCCAGCCTTGAGATCGCGGTCGCCGACAGCGGCGAAGGCATTAGCGCAGATCTACTCCCATACGTTTTCGACAGGTTTCGTCAGTCCGACAAATCGCCACAGAGGAAGGCCGGACTCGGTCTCGGATTAGCTATATCGCGCCACATCGTTGAGCTTCACGGAGGGACGATCCGAGCCGAAAGCGAGGGGCCCGGGCTCGGAGCTACCCTAACCGTTAGACTGCCCGTAATGACGATCCGAGAAAGCTCGACGCCGGACAATGCGTTACCCCGG
>CAMLKY010000329.1 GCA_946480545.1 uncultured Acidobacteriota bacterium | reverse complement strand
GGCGAGACGTCCACGACCGGTTGCGGGATGTAATCTTCGATCTCGAGTGGCTCACAGAGCTTTTCGGTATAGCTTCGGACCGAGGCGTAGAACTCCGCGAGATCGGATATCTGTCTTTGTTGTGCGTGCATTGTCATGGATTCGGCTCTAGCGATCGATCTTGAGAAGCGCCTCGCGTGCTATTTCCGCAAGATACGGATCAGTCGACGTCGTGGACGCCTGGAGTACCGGTATCCCCCGCGCATCGCCTATCGCCCCGAGCGCGAATGCCGCCTCTCGCCGTGTGTCATCCGACTCAGAACTGTTTCGAACCACCGCGATGAGGACATCGACTGCCGAAGCCAGTTCCGGTGCTACGACCTTGGAGCCTTCGAGGGTCTTGAACTTATCCGGAAGAAAATTCTGCGGAGTAATGACAGACGAACTTCCGGTTGAGCGAATCTGCGCGATCTGACCGATCGAGCGTGCAGCGCTTCGACGGAGGAATTCGTCCTCCGCTCGCGGCGAACGTCTTAGCACGGCGACAAGCTCCCGGACTTCGAGGATCTTGTCGCGGTACATTAACCGAATCAATGCCGCGGTTGCGGACGAATCTCCTATATCGCCCAACGCCGTCGCTGCTTCCCGACGAACGAATTCGGCTTTGTCATCGACAAGTGGCAACACCGCACGCGCGGCCTCGGTGGGCGGAAGAAATACGACCGACGCAGCCGCAGTCGCACGTACGATCTCATTACCGTCTCTTAGCGCCGGCAGAGCGATAGCCGATGCCTGGGCTGATCGTAGATTGCGGATCTCAAAAAGTGCGGAACGCTTGTCTTCGATGGAACCTCGGATCTGGCGCGTCAGTCGTGCGAGGTCATCGGGTTGAAGTTCACCTGTCTGCGCGGAAGCGAGAGCGGCGAGCGTGAAAAATAAAACGAGAAGCGCCGAGGCGTTCAACGCACGCCTCGGAACCTCTCGTCGATGGTAGATTCGTGTGACCTTCAAAACGCTCGGTAGACGTTTTGCCCGTAAAGCTGCTCCCACTCGCCAACCTGACGCGCACGTCTGTTCTCGTATCGCTCTGCGAGCGAAACGATCAATTCGTCCTGCTTATCTGTAGTCGGAGTGGTGGTCGAGGAAAGAAGCTTCGAATGGGTTTGCGAGTCTTGGTGATTTCCGGAATCGGCGGAAAAGTTCTTTCGGATTCGGTTGACCATTTTCTTGCCTCCTTTCTTCGGCAGACGGTCGACCGAACTTATCGTCTTAGGTCGGTACCGTCCGCGATATAACTCTTCTTGTCATTAAAAGTTTGGTTATGTATAACTCCTTACAATCGGTTCCGACAGAATAGCATAAGACGCGGGAACCGGCCAAGAATTTTCTCTCGAAACTCACTTTACAACTTAGCGGCTCTGCGAGAATCTCAGTCTCGGCGATCTGCGGAGAATAATTTTTCACGCAAACCCGCGATGCCGCACAGTGTGACTAATTCTCTGAGGGTCTTGCATGCTCTCGGAAAATCCCTTAGTCTAACGAAACTGATGAACGCTCGACGCTACTATCTCGCCCTTACCTAGCCACCCGCTGAAGCTATGTTTCAGTGTCTGGTGGCGTCTCTTTACGAAATACTTAACAAGTTGTTTTTAGTTGGCCTCGATGGATAGAAAACGATCCATCGGCTAAACTTTCACTTTTATTTCCTGCTCTTTACGGGCCGCGATTCATTTATGGACGAGAAATATTTCGCAAAAAAGGTTGAGAACAAGTGGCAGCAAAAGTGGAGCGATAGCGGCGCCTTCCAGGCTGAGATCGACGATACCCGTCCGAAATTCTATCAGCTCGAGATGCTGCCTTATCCTTCGGGAAATCTACACATGGGTCACGTCCGCAATTACTCGGCGGGCGATGTCGTCGCGTGGTACAAGCGTCTCAAGGGCTTCAATGTTATCCACCCGATCGGCTGGGATTCCTTCGGTCAACCGGCCGAGGACGCCGCGATCAAACGCGGCGTAAATCCGCGCGAGTGGACCGAGGAGAACATCGTTTCGATGCGCGGCCAGCTAGCACGCCTTGGCTTGAGCTACGACTGGCGTCGTGAGATCGCAGCGCATCGGCCCGAGTACTATAAGTTCGATCAGTGGTTCTTTCTGAAGATGTACGAGATGGGCCTTGCGTACAAAAAGATGACGCAGGTCAACTGGTGCGAGCACGACCAGGCAACGCTCTCGAACGAGCAGGCGAGCGGCGGTCTTTGCTGGCGGTGCGGAAATCCCGTAACGAAGAAGAATCTTGAACAATGGTTCTTGAAAACCACTGCGTATGCCGACGAGCTTGTCGACGGGCTGGATGCGATCGAGTCCGGATGGGCACCGGCTGTCGTAAAGCGCCAGCGTGACTGGATCGGCCGGTCCACGGGGGCGTACGTGGATTTCGCAGTATCAAACGAAGGGCCGGTGAAAGGCGACGCTCGAAACATCCGCGTATTCACAACCCGGATCGACACCATCTACGGTGCGAACGCGATCGTGATCGCGGCCGAGCATCCGATCATCACTGAGTACATCGATGGGTTTACAGATCAGGTTCGCGCGAAGATCGAGGAGATTCGCGTCGAGAAACTGAAGCCTACTGATCATGAGGTCGAGATCGAAAAGGAGGGCGTGGACACTGGCCTAAAAGCAGTCAATCCGTTCAGTGCCGAAGAACTCCCGGTTTGGGTCGGGAATTACGTGATGATGGAATACGGTACCGGGGCCGTGATGAGCGTCCCGGGCCACGACGAACGCGACTTCGATTTCGCCACGAAGTTCGGACTTCCGATCAAAAGTGTCATCGACGTTCCGAGTGCGGACTTAAGCTCGCCACCCGCGACAGAAGGGCAAGCTGAGGCTTTCACTCCGAACGCGCCTGTAACCGAGTACGGGATCATGACCAATTCCGGGGAGTGGGACGGAACCCCAACCGAGGTCGCGAAGGTGAAGATGGCCGAGTATGCACGCGAGAACGGTTTCGGGGAACCGGCCGTCACATTCAGGCTTCGCGACTGGGGGATCTCGCGCCAGCGGTTCTGGGGATCACCGATCCCGATCGTTTACTGCGACAAATGCGGCGTCGTTCCGGAGAAGTACGAGAACCTGCCGGTCCGCCTTCCCGAGAACGCACCGTTTACCGGCACGGGCGAATCGCCGCTGACCAAGGTGCCGGAGTTCTACGAAACCGCGTGCCCGGAATGCGGAGCGTCAGCACACCGCGAGACGGATACGATGGACACTTTCGTCGATTCATCGTGGTACTTCTTCCGCTATACCGATCCGACAAACGACAGCTTGCCGTTCGAGCCGGAGATCGCGTCCTACTGGACGCCGGTCGATCAATATATCGGCGGAGACGACCACGCGGTCATGCACCTAATCTACACACGCTTCTGGGGAAAGGTGATGAGGGACATGGGCCTCGTGAAGTTCGATGAGCCCGTCAAACGATTGCTCACTCAAGGAATGGTCGTAGGCGAGACCTTCTTCGATGACACGTCGGGGAAGAGGATCTACTTCGCGCCCGACCGCGTTGAAATAACGCGGGATGCGAAAGGGAAGATCACCAAGGCGAGGTCGGACGACGGTCGCGAGTTGAAACATGCGATCGAGCGGATGTCGAAGTCGAAGGGCAACGGAGTAGATCCGGACGAGATGGTCGAGATCTACGGGGCCGATGCGACGCGGTTGTTCACGATGTTTGCTGCTCCGATCGAACATGAACTGGTATGGAACGAAGCCGGCATCGAGGGCGCGGTCAGGTTTCTGCAACGCATCTGGAGAATGGTCCACCGTTGGGAAGGAGCCATCGGCAAAGCGCCCGAGGCGATGCCGGAACTGCA
>CAMLKY010000328.1 GCA_946480545.1 uncultured Acidobacteriota bacterium | reverse complement strand
TTCGCTTTATACGGGCTGCGTCGGCGGGGCCGCTCCGATCAATGAGATAAGAGGGATGCTGGAACGTACCGGGTTCACGGATATTTCAATTAAGGCGAAAGATGAAAGCCGGGAGTTCATCCGTGAGTGGGTGCCGGGCTCGAAGATCGAAGACTATGTCGTCTCGGCCACAATCGAAGCGACCAAGCCTGCTGGCTAATCAATGCAAATCGAGACGAGTCTCCGTAGGAATACGCGTTAGACTTTGGAGGAATCAAATCATGGAACATCTTGTAATCGCTGGTTTCGTCTTTCTAAATCTGTTCATGGTTCTGGGTGCGGTGGACCTCTTTTACTACCATCTTTGGAAGTACAAGCTGCATACGAGACCTGAATCGCGGTACGAGCATAAGCTGCACATGGCTTTCGCATTTATCATGGTCCCGCTTGCGTTGCTGCTCTATTACCAGAACCTTGGGGGAATCGGATTATACGCGGCCGCGTTCTTCGTCGTTGCTGCGCTGTCCACTGAAGTCCTTGATGTCTTCAGCGAGAACAACAGCCGTGCATCGCTCGGCGGACTTTCTACAGGTGAATATGCGTTACACGTCGTGCTCACGATCCTGAAGGTTGCGTCGTTCGCATTCATGTTCGCGTCGAAGCCCGCGGCCGCGTGGAGCTTGTCGTCGCCCGTTGTCCTTGGCAGCTACGGCTGGATGGCAGAGATGATGGCTCTAAAAGTAGCGATCGGCAGCGCGGTCGTTGCGAGCCTGCATGTCGCTCTACTGCTTCCGAGGGTCGCGGCGATAAGTCTCTCTTCTCTAGGCTGCGAGAGATTCGCCTGTTGTGCTCAATCAAAGGCATAATCGTTCAAAAGGAACACACACGGATGACAGCAGCGGACACGCAAGATGCCACGTATCAAATCTGGGTCGAGTTGAAGACGAACCTGCATCGGTTCATCGTCCGTCGCGCTCATAACGAAGCCGACGCGGACGATATCCTGCAGGACGTCTTCTTCAAGATCCATTTAAATATCGGCCGTCTGCGTGACACGACGAAACTTCATGCCTGGGTCTATCAGATAACTCGAAATGCGATCGCGGATTACTATAGGGCGCGCCGAAGCGATATAAGTCTTGACGACGAGCGAGACGCATTCGATGTGGCCCGGGAGGAACCATCGGACGCAGACACGGAGCGTGAGGAGATCTTCGCATGCCTTGATCCGATGGTCGAGAGGTTGCCCGGCGATTACCGTACGGCTTTGGTGATGTCGGACGTTCGAGGAATCACCCAGTCAAAGGTCGCCGATCGGCTCAACCTTTCCTTGTCCGGCGCAAAGTCAAAGGTCCAGCGTGCAAGGCGCAAGATGAAGACAATGCTGTTGGAGTGTTGCCATTTCGAGTTTGATCGGCTCGGTCGAGCGGTACGGATGGATGAACGCAGGTGCGATTCCGAGTGCGGCAAGCGCAAGTGCTGACGACATCTTACAGGCGATCGCAGGCCTTCACCCTCCAAACGAAAAGGACACCATAAGCGGTGTCCTGGATCACTGATCTTAGTGGTGGAGACGAGGGGGATCGAACCCCTGACCTCATGAATGCCATTCATGCGCTCTCCCAGCTGAGCTACGTCCCCAAACTTTAGTTTCGAGTTTCTGGTTCCTAGTTTCTAGTTACCGGAAACGACGAAGTTTGAATCTACCGAAATCATGTCGGAGCGTCAAGTAAGTCTGTCGAGACTATTGGTTCCGTCTTGGGACTTCACGTTCCGTGCTTTCGGTGCGTTCGGTGCTTAAATCCTCAAGCACGAAACACACTGAAGGCACAGAAAATCTCGCCCCGGCACTGCGGATGATCTCCGATTCTCACTTCCCTTTAAAGATCGGTTTACGCTTTTCCAGGAACGCCGAGACGCCTTCTTGTTTGTCTTCCGTTGAGAAACAGATCGCGAACAGGTCGACCTCGCGGCGGAGGCCTTCGTCCAGGTTTGATCGTGAAGCGAACTTCACCGCTTCTTTACATAGTTGCAGCGCGATCGGCGCCTTCTCGGCAATCTTGCCAGCAAGTTCCATTGTCTTTGCTTCGAGCTCCGCTGCGGGGTAGACGTGATTTACGAGACCAAATTTGTGTGCGGTTTCGGCATCGATCATGTCGCCTGTAAGGATGATCTCCATCGCACGGCCTTCGCCGATGAGCCGGGTGAGACGCTGTGTTCCGCCTCCGCCCGGCATGATGCCGAGGTTGATCTCGGGCTGCGAGAACCGGGCGGTCTCGCTGCAGACTCTCAGGTCGCACGCGAGAGCTAGCTCGTTTCCTCCGCCGAGGCAGAATCCGTTGATCATAGCGATCGTCGGTTTCGGAAATGAATCGATCGAATTGAAAAAGGTCTTCTCGTGAAACACGGCCCGCTGCGTGACCGGCGTTTGACCGGCGAATTCGCTGATGTCGGCGCCGGCTATGAACGACTTTTCGCCCGCACCCGTGATTACAACGACGCGAACCGAATCGTCCCGACGCATGTCGTCCAAGGCGGCGACGCCCTCGGTATGCACCTGCTTGTTCAGTGCATTCAATTTGTCCGGCCGATTGATCGTCAGCACGGCAACGCCGTTATCTTTTTTATCGACGGTGATGGTTTCGTAGGTCATAACATGGGCGTCTTTGTTCAATTGCCTCCAGCTTTAGCTGGAGGTAAACGAACATTCGATCGTTGAGCTTTAGCCCAGTCGCCGTGATTGAGGCTGAAGCCAAGAGGAATATCTGTTTCTTTTTTCGGCTGAAGCCGGCTAAGTTCTGATCCAACCTCCAGCTAAAGCTGGAGGCAATTGATAAGAGGCCGCTCGTTGTGAACAGCCTCTCGAAAACGTCTCTCTCGTGAATCCATGAGCAGAAACCCCGCCCCTGTCAGAATCACTCCTCGATCCCCTCAACCACGTTATCGTCGGCGATCCACGCGACGAACAGACGCAGCCAGTTGTCTTTCGACTCGATGATCGATACGCCGACACGCGACGTTCCGTAGTTCGAAGCTCCGATCCGCGCAACTTTCGCTTTTACCTCTACCGGTACGCCGTCCGGGCGGTGCGAGCGGATGTACAGCGTATCGCCTTCCGCGATCTTTTGATTGAGTTGAAACAACGCTCCGAGTGTCGAGATATCGTCGGTCTCGGTGGGCTCGCTCCACGCGGCACCGTCTTCGGCGCGGCCCGATACGACTATCGGAAGCCTCAGAGCCATCCGAAGTGCAAAGCGTTTTTCCTCAAACTGAGGCTGCATACTAGTAGGCATTAGCGCGAGCTGCGTAAGGGTGTCGGTCCGAGCAAACTCAGTTTAACATGGAGGCTCCGAAAATTTCCAGAAACACTCCGGAAACCGGCGACCGAGCGTGATATTCGACTTCCCCGCAACGCGATAGCTATACTATAGGCGAACAGCAATTATTTCAAACATTTCAGTGATTTGGAGATCGAAAAGGCGACATGGCTAAGACAAACATCTCGCGCAAAGTTGTGATCCTCGGATCAGGGCCCGCGGGCCTGACCGCCGCGATATATGCGTCGCGGGCGCAGCTCGAACCGTTAGTGATCGACGGTCCGCAGCCCGGCGGGCAGTTGACGATCACGACCGACGGCGAGAACTATCCCGGCTTCCGCGGCGGCATTATGGGACCGATCCTGATGGACGAGTTTCGCGAGCAGGCCCTTCGCTTCGGCACACAGATCATCAATGTCTGGATCGACAGCGTCGACCTCTCGAAGCGACCGTTCACCTTGTACGGGAAAGAGAGCCAGGACAGCGATGAGATCACAACCGAGATCAAAGCCGACACGCTGATCATAGCGACGGGAGCGTCGGCGAAATGGCTTGGGATACCGGGCGAAG
>CAMLKY010000327.1 GCA_946480545.1 uncultured Acidobacteriota bacterium | reverse complement strand
CACCAAAACGTTTCTTCGAGAATGAGAGGACGGTCCCCTCACTGGCGAGGTTCGTTTGCCAGGTCTCGATCGGGGCATCGTCCAGCATCGGTGCAAAATCAGCCCCGCCTACAGCGAAGACTGTATCCGCGTCGAACTCGATCGTCGCCGCAGGGAAGTGCATCTCGATCACCGCCGCGGACTCCGGATTTCCGACCAGGGTGTTTAGTATCCGCGTCGCTGTACGATCCATCACACCACCCGGGTTGATGCCTAGATTCCGGTGACCTACACGCCCGAGGTCCTGGACGGTGGACAGCATTCCCGGTTTTCGCACGATGATCGCCATCTATTGAACACGCACAAATCGAACGTCATCCCCCGCCTTGAGCAGGCACGGTGTTTCACGCTCCGCCGAAAACATTTCGACTGTGGTCCGTCCGATGATCTGCCATCCACCGGGTGATTCGAGCGGGTACACGCCCGTCTGCGTCCCCGCGATTCCGACGCTCCCCTTCGGAACTTTCAGCCGTGGAGACGCATGTCGCGGCGATGCGATCCTCGGATCGAGCTCGCCCATATATGCGAAACCGGGAAGAAAGCCAAGCATATAGACCCGGTACACCCGCGACGTGAAGATCTCGATCACGTTGTCGCGGGTAAGTCCGGCCCGGCGGGCCAGAGGGGAAAGGTCAGGCGCCGCCTCATCCGAAAAGTCGACAGGTATCTCGACGGTCCGCCTTTCTTCGACAGGCGCGGCCGGCAACGTCGGGATTGCTCTCTCGACGAACGCTCGTACTGCGTCGAGCGCTGTCGTTCGTGCCGGAAAGGCGCGTCGCACCTTACCAATGTCATAGAAGATCGAGATCGATGAATACGCGGCAGCGACTTCGATCATGCCTGGAAACGGATTTTTTCGGATGTGATCGGCGAGAGCAATCGCCTTTGTGTTGAGCTCGAGCGAGATCTCATTGCCAAAGTCAACGATGGCGCCGCCGCTTCCTAACGGGAGTATCTTCGGCGAGTCCTTCATCGCTATCGTGTTCGCTGCTTCGGATCCAGGTATTCGCGAAGGCCGTCGCCGATGAAATTAAAGGCGAGGACGGTAAGTGCGATCGCGATGCCCGGAAAGAACAGGACATGCGGTGCGTTGTAAAGGATATCGAAGCCGCGGGCTTCTTCGATCATCGTTCCCCAACTGGGTGCCGGCGGAGGGATGCCGAGACCGAGAAAGGACAGCGACGCTTCGGAAAGGACCGCACCGGCCATACCCAGCGACGCCTGCACGATCAGGGGCTGCACGGCATTCGGCATGATGTGCGTGAACAGGATACGCATGTTAGTTGCGCCGAGGGCGCGTGCGGCTTGAACAAAATCATATTCGCGGACCTTTAGAACCTGTGCCCGCATCACGCGGGCGTATCCGACCCAGCCGATAACGCACAACGCGAGGATCACTTTGCCGAGGCCCGCGCCGAGAAACGCTACCAAAGCTATCGCAAGCAGCAATCCGGGGAACGCCAGGAAGACGTTGAAAACATATCCGGCGAGAAACTTGTCGATCAGGCCGCCATAGAACCCGGCGACGGCCCCGATCAGGATCCCGATAACCGACGAAACGGCGACCACGGTAATGCCGACCTGCAGCGAGATCCTCGCGCCGTACACGACGCGGGAAAAGACATCACGTCCCAGGGCGTCGGTGCCGAACCAGTGCTCGGCAGACGGATCGGCATACCGCGCAAGCAGATTCTGCGCCGTAACATCGTGCGTCGCCACCAGGGGCGCAAAGATCGCCGTCAGTATAACGACCGCTGCGATCACGATGCCGATGTATGCGAGACGATTCATTAGCAAATGTAAATTGTGAATCGTGAATAGATTTGAGCCGCGTCCGCAGATGGTTCCACACGAATCCGCTATTTACGATTCACGATTCACGATCATGAAAGCCTTATTCTCGGGTCCAACCTCCTGTAGACAAAGTCCGTGAGCGTGTTCGCAAGGATGTACGTGATGCTGATCACCAGCACGCATCCCTGTACGAGACGGTAATCGCGCTTTCCGATCCCGTCTTCGAGCAGCAACAGTCCAAGACCCGGCCAGCTAAAGATCTTTTCGGTAATGATCGCACCCGCGAGAAGGACGCCGAGCTGCAGACCGAGGACGGTTACCACGGGGATCAAACCATTCTTCAAGACGTGTTTGTAAACGACCTTCCTTTCGCTGAGCCCCTTTGCACGGGCGGTCCGCACGTAATCCTCACCCAGCTCCTCGATGACACTCGAGCGCACCATTCGAGTCAGGATCGCGGAGAGCGCGGCTCCAAGCGTCACGGCGGGGAGGATTATGTCCTCGGGATTTGCGCTGCCGGTTGGTGAGAACCATTGCAGGTTCACAGCGAACAGGTAAACGAGAAACGGCCCGATAACGAAGGTCGGGAGCGAGATCCCGAGAAGAGCAATGAACGACGCGAAATTGTCGATGAGACCGTTTTTGTTCGTGCCGGCCAGGACACCGAGCGGTATCGCGATTCCGACGGCGACGATCATCGACGCGAGCGCGAGCTTGATCGTCGACGGATAGCGCTCGAGGATCATATCGAGCACGGGGCGGTCGGTTCGAAACGATCGTCCAAGGTCGCCTTGAAGTAGGCCAGTCCAGTAATCGAGATAGCGGTTGTCGGCACCGTTCCAGCGAAACCCATCATCGCCGGAATATGAGAAGAAGAAGGCCGGCCGGTCGAGGCCGTGTTTTTGATTGAAGTTCGCGATCTGCTCGGGAGTAGCCGTTTCGCCAAGGATGGTCGACGCCGGATCGCCGGGTACAAGCTCGATAAGAAGTGTGACCAGAGACACGACGGTCCAGATCACCAGCAGCATCAATCCGAGTTGCCGAAAGAAATTACGAAGCTTATGTTTCATCAATTGGCGAGCTCGAAGCCGCAGAAAATCCGGCCACGATCTTATCGCGTATCATGCTTCTCGTATCCTTCGAAAATTCTACGGTACGTGCTGGCTTCTGTCACGACGCCGCAAAAAGCTACAATGGTTCCATGATGCAGGAACGTGACATCTTCGACGAACGGCAGGAAGTAAAGAAGGCCCGGTATTCCTGTCCGTTCTGCCGCGAGAGCAATGACTACGACGTGAGGTGGCTGAAGCGTGTGAAAAAGAAGAACGCGCCGCGACATCTTAACGAACACGACCGGGCCCGTTTCGAGAAGTCGCGCGACTACATGATCCGTGTAGACGACCAATTGATGTGCATGAACATGCGCTGTCGAAAGCGGTTCGAGATCCCGTCATCCCAGACCGTCGTGTTTATCTGAAAACTCTATACGAAGGTAATGGCGTGTGATATCCTTTCAGTAAATTTACAGGGCAGGGAGGTCGACATGGTAAGCGGAAAGCAATTGGAGTTCTACGAACAGGAAAGTGTTCCGGATGAGGAGACGCAGGCGTTCATTGACGACGAGATTGCGAGTACGCCGAAGGCTCCGCAGGAATTGCTCGAGCGTATCCAGGAGAACCATGCGGCCTCACCCGCCGATGCCGGCGGAGATATAGATGCCGAGTGGGAGGATGTGAACGACTCCGGCGCGGAAAGCGTGTTTGGTCACAATCCCACGCCCGACCAGTCGGACGTCGAGGAGAACGCTCACGCGATGGGTATCGATTACGAGGACAATGAGCCGCTCGATATTCTGGAGAAGATCGAGAAACGCGACCGCGAACGTTTCGAGCTGAATGAGAATTCGAAGTCAGATCGGGACACGATCTGAGAATTAACGGGAATCGTGATTCGAAGGGCCGCCCAGGATGGCGGCCTTTTCTTTTGGAAGCCGGGATAGTCAGGTACTGGTTTCGAGCGGAAGTGATGTTCGGAAGT
>CAMLKY010000326.1 GCA_946480545.1 uncultured Acidobacteriota bacterium | reverse complement strand
AAAACGTTTATCTCCTGGATCGCCTTTGTCGTGAACCCCGCGAGCACGGCACTGCTGAGATACATGACAAGCGCGTTGAAGCAGTATTCGGTCCAGACGCTTACGATCGACTTATCGTTCTTGGCCGCGAAGAAGACGGAAACAAGCGCCGAATTGAAGATGAACAACGCGAATCCCATCGACGCGAGCAACAGGACGAACGTTGTCATGTCTCCGGTCTCCATCACCTGAGGTGCCGGACCGAAGACGCCGCGCACGGCCATCGTCGTCGCGAAGAGTGCCACGACCGCGATGATGATGTTCACGGCGATCGTCTTATAGTGGATATTTCCGCCGCACCGTCGGTAGCTCAGTGTCGTGAATGCGGTCTCGAGAAACGAAAGTACAACCGCGATCTCGCCGCCGTACCAGAGGAATGAAAGGATTATCGCGGCGTCGGACGTTGTGACATGGATCTTCGTTCGGGGAAGCTGTATGCGAAGGAAGGAACTAAAGAAAACTGTTATGACGGCCAGTCCGCCGAGCCGCCAATCCAGCCGCTGTACGGGAAAATTCCAGAGAGCCCAGCCGATAGCCAACGCTGCGACCGGCGCAAGTATGGCTATATATGTATTCTCTAGTTTCTTATTGGCTGGCATTTGACGGGAAGGGAGGGGAGACTCGCGGCACCGGAGGTTGCGGAGGCATTCCGCTTTAATAATATAGCCCGAACGCGTCCTTTTTTTCCAGCAAATTTCTAAATAAAAAACCGATAGGCGGGCAGGCCCGCCTATCGGAATCACATGCTACGAGCGGAAACTCATCGCATTCGAGCAGTCGCGTCGCCCTCCGCAATGATTCGGTCGGTCAGGGAGTTTGTCGTATCACTGATCAGGATGCCGTCGCTGATCAGCAAACCGTCGCTGATAAGGAGGCCATCTGCGATCGCGGAATTGTCGGGAAGAGTAAAGTTATCCGAGATCAGCAGACCGGCCGAGCCGATCGGATCACCCCACGTAAGCGTCTGGTATCCGCTTGGCGGGGTCGTCCCGGAAAGCGTTGTTCCGTCGCTAATGATCAGACCGTCGCTTATCAGCAGGCCGTCGCTGATCAGCAATCCGTTCGACGAGAGTGCTCCGCCTGGCGTAACAATAAACACGTCGGGTAAGAAACGCCCGTTGTCGTACACCCGCTGATACTTGGTGATCAATTGGGTACCGGTCAGAGCCGCGTAGCTCGGGAACATGCCGCCCGCCCATTGGAACTTGGTACCGCCGACCGTCGATGCATGGACGGGCAGTGTCGAGGTGGTCAGCAGAGGCTCGCCGTGCGGCGTAGGATTCGGAAGGTTCTGGCGGATCAAGAATGAAAGTCGCGCCGCTCCCTCAATGTTCAGAAGACCCGCACCCTGCTCGAGCGTATTGAATCCGGCAAGCCGCTGAGCGGTGTACTGCAGGATCATCTTCACCATGTTCGGTGTCAGCTTCGGATTTGCCTGCAGCATGAGGGCCGCTGTTCCGCTGACGATCGGGGTCGCCATCGACGAGCCGCTCATGTACATCATCTTCCGGGTGTCATCGGCATTATTGTTTACACCCAGCTCCTGATGCTCGTTGATGATCTCGTTACCCGCTGCACGTGCACCCACTAGCCAGTTTCCCGGCGCAACCAGATCGGGTTTGATCAGATGGTCGAAGTGCTTGACGCCAGCGGCATCCCGCCAATAGGAACGCGTCGGACCTCTTGAGCTGAAAGTCGTCACGCCGTCGTCGGTTCGTGCATCTGTGCCGAATGTATTCGCGGCGCCAACCGTGATCACGGTCGGATCGTTACCCGGCGAGTGGATCGCGCCATAGAGTTTTTGGCCCGATGCCGTTTTGCCGTTGTTTCCTGCTGCTGCAACAACGACGATACCCGCCGCCGTAAGCTGTCGGACAGCACGGCAGAGCGGATCGTTCCGCCACGTTTCGATCGCCGGAGCACCGAGGCTGAGGTTCACGACCCTGATGTTGTTCGCCGCGCGGTTCGCGAGCACCCAGTTCAAAGCACTGATCAGACGTGCGGTGCTGCCCGTGCCGTTATCCTCGAGCACGCGCACATTGATGATCTTTGCACCGGATGCCACGCCCTCGTATTGGCTCATGTAGCTGCCGTCGCTCAGATTCAGATTGGCACCGACGCTGCCCGCTGCCAGCGATGCGACGTGCGTGCCGTGGCCGTATTCGTCTACGTCGACCTTGCTGTCGTTCGAGAAATTCGCCCGCTGGACGACTCGTCTAGCGCCTGAAGAACTCACGAACGAGCGGTGATTCTCACGAATGCTCGAATCGACGATCGCGATTCCGATTCCCGCTCCGTCGAGTTCCGAACTTGTGTTCAGGATCCCCATTCCGAGCAGGCTTAGATTCAAACCCTGATGGACGGTCCGGGCGATCGATGCACCGGTGGTCTTCTCGATATGACCAAGCGTCTTGAGCTCACGGTCGAGCGAGAGATGATTTACGCCCCGAGCGGCAGCAACCGCTTCCGCAACGCGGACCGGCAGCTCGACGACCAGCATTTCCAGGTTCTCGGCACGTGCCTCGATCTGAACGTTGTTTGCTGAAAGTATCCGTCGCAGCTCCGGGTTATTTATATCGTCGGCCTGCAGGATCACACGGACGGTGTCTTTCCCGTTCGCTTCCGCAACAAGCTCGCGCAGGTCAGGGGAGAGTTTGTCGCCGACGTACGGATCGTCTTCGCGGATATCGATTCGAGCGAAACGTGCCTTCAAGCGCGGATCCGATGCGAACTGATGGTCGAAGTTCTCAATGTTCGTACCGGTAACGACCTGGATCTTTCCGCCGCTGATAGCGTCGTAAAGCTGCGATGCGATCATCTGCCCAAGGAGCGGCCGCTCTTTCGAAAACGTAGAGACGTCTTCGATATACAGAACAACATTTCCTTTCGATTCCTGGGCGTAAGACAAGATGGAAGCCACCGTCTTGTTCACTTCGGCATCGCTCGTGGCGGTCGACAGCAGCGTCGTCCAATCGATCGTATAGATCCTTTTTTCCGGGGCTTGTGCCGAGAGCTTCGACGCGGCGATCTGGATGATCAGCTCGCGATCGTTGCCGGTCGGATCGATAATTATCGGGTTCTTGCCCGGAACGGCGGTCAGTGCCGACGCGATCTTCTTGGTCTCGATCGCATACAGATCCGGGGCGTCCGCAGGGCTCACGGGGGGGACTTCCCGCAGCAGATCGGTCACCGTTATCTTTGTCGCGGTCTCCGACGAAGCACCGACGCGGTCAAGCGTCTGTGCCATCGGCGACAGTGTAAGCGACAGCATTATCAGCGTGCCAGCGAATGTTCTTAGTGTTCTTTTGCTCATGATGTTCAACACCATCGGGTTTTAGTCCGAGTGAGAGATGTGGGCGCAAATGACGCGGCCTAATTGGCAAAGTCCATGCCATCTTGCTAAGAACGGTAATAGAAAGGCTTTACCAGCTTTGAGCTGTTTTTGGCCAGCAATCAGGCAGTCACGATTCGGTCAGAATGACGGAATGTTAGGGCAGGATGAATGAGAGCGAAGATCTTACTTTTTTGACCGGCCGCGGCTGGTAATCAAAAAGGCCGGCACAAGGCCGGCCCTCTCGAACTACGATGGAATACAAACTACTTTGTGATCCCTACCTGCGTGAGAGCGTAGGCATAACCGAAGGCTACCTCTTTGAGCCTGTCATAGCGTCCCGAAGATCCTCCGTGACCTGCTCCCATGTTCGTCTTTAGCAGGACGACGTTGCTGTCGGTCTTGAGCTCGCGAACCTTGGCTGTGAACTTCGCACCTTCCCAATATGGCACCTGGCTGTCGTTGAGCGATATCTCGACCAGCATGTTCGGGTAGTTTTGCG
>CAMLKY010000325.1 GCA_946480545.1 uncultured Acidobacteriota bacterium | reverse complement strand
CTTGATAGCGCCGATCCGGCGAATATCCAGACGGACGCTCGCATAGAACTTCAACGCCTTGCCGCCGGTCGTCGTTTCCGGCGAGCCGAAGAAGACGCCGATCTTCTCGCGAAGCTGGTTGATAAAGATGAATGTCGTTCGCGAGTTCGCCACGATGGCGGTCAGCTTTCTGAGCGCCTGCGACATGAGGCGCGCCTGCAGGCCGGGGAGTGAATCACCCATTTCACCGTCGAGCTCGGCACGCGGGACAAGGGCCGCGACCGAATCGATGACAATGACATCGACACTGTTCGAACGGACCAGCGTCTCGGCAATCTCGAGTGCCTGCTCACCGGAATCCGGCTGTGAGATCAGCATGTCTTCGATATTTACGCCGAGCTTTCCGGCGTAATCCGGATCCATTGCATGCTCGGCATCGATGTAAGCAGCGATGCCGCCGGCGCGCTGGGCCGATGCAACAACCTGTAATGCGAGAGTCGTCTTACCCGAGCTCTCTGGACCATAGACCTCGATTATTCGACCGCGCGGCATTCCGCCGACCCCGATCGCGGCGTCGAGACTCAGACAATTAGTTGAGATCGCACCAACCTCTTCGTGCGGCCGCTCGCCGAGGCGCATGATCGATCCTTTGCCAAACTTCTTCTCAATCTGCAGGAGAGCAGACTCGATCGCTTTTCCTTTATCCATAATTTTTGCCTAAGTTACGTTGGTAAACCTTAGAAGCCTCCTCAAACTTAACGAGAGTCTAACACAAATGAAAGCGTGTTGCACGGATAAAACACACATTTCAAAAGTTTTTTTTACGGAGATTGTCAGCACCGAATTGAGGTCAGGGAATGACGAACAGTGTATTCGAACTCGTGTGCGAGGGCAAGACCGCTGGCATGCACATTCCACTCGGTCTCACTGGACAATGCCCGCATTGACCAGCTCCACCAAAGTCGACCTGCCCGGGAAAGAATTCTACGGCGAATCGGTTATAATCTCGCCTTGATCTCTTACCCCTTTTCTAGCAAGTAAGTGAACCCAGCCGGTCTAGGCGCCGTAGTCAATAGATCAGGTTTTTCTAACAGGGAATCGGGACCGGTCGTTTTATGAACTCTACTGATCTGGTAGGCCAGACACTCGATGGCAAATACAAGATCGAACGCGAACTTGGTCGCGGCGGTATGGGTACTGTGTACCTGGCGACCCATCTCGGCACCGAACGCCCGGTCGCTGTAAAGGTGATCGCGCCGCAGTACATGCAGCGAATCGAGTTCGTCGAGCGTTTCCGACGCGAGGCGAGAGCGGCAGGACGACTACGCCATCCGAACGTCGTAAACGTGACGGATTTCGGATTTGCCGAGACCGATAAAGGCCGGTCGGCATATCTTGTGATGGAGTATCTCGACGGCTGCACGCTCGGCGAGATCCTTGAGGAAGAGAATAACCTGCCGGTTGCATGGACGCTCGATATCCTGGAGCAGGTATGCTCGGCCGTTCACGCCGCTCACGAGCAGGGAATTATTCACCGCGATCTGAAGCCGGACAATATCTGGCTCGAACCCAACCAGCGCGGTGGATACACGGTAAAGGTCCTCGATTTCGGCATCGCCAAGCTCGAAGACCATCGGCCTGGGTTAGATTCCGAAGTTCTCGATATTTCAGTCGCGCCGAACCCGACGCATCTCGCAGGCGGGAAGGCGACCCTGGCCGATATTCGGGTGGACTCGACGATGCACGACAGCATCGCTCCGACAAAGATCTTTGAACCCCATACGATCGCACCGGCGGCCGATTCGACCGAGGCGCGTACCGCCATCATGAATGTCGCTCCGGTGAGCGATCCGGATTCCGTCGGAACACGGCTGATTACCGAGGATGGCGACGGAACCGATCCGGGAGACAAACCGGCTAACGTTTCAACCACTGATCTGACCCGAGTCGGGGCCGTGATCGGCACACCTCTTTACATGTCTCCTGAGCAGTGTCGCGGCGAGCACCTCAGCCCGCGCTCAGATATCTACAGCCTCGGCGTGATCGCATATCAGATGCTCGCCGGCCGGACTCCATTCGAAGGCGACTTCACCTATGTGATGGAAGCGCACAAAGCTCTTCCGCCGCCGCCACTGGCGGCAAAGAATGTTCGGAAGAAATTGAAACGCGTCATTGCAACTGCGCTCTCGAAGGACCCACAGGAGCGACCGCAGACCGCCGAAGCATTCGCAAGCGAGCTGAGATCGCGATCCGAAGGAATTTTCGGGCTGCTGCGTCGTGCGGCGATGATCTACACCGAGCACATGCCGAAGTTCCTGATGCTGTCGACGTTCTTTCATATTCCCATGATCGTCTTCACCATCACTCTCGTGGCTCTGACGATGCTCCGTGCAAGCGACGCAGTGCCGCTCACAACCGTAAATATCCTGATGGGTATCAACGGCGCGCTCCTTTGGATCGCAACGACGTTCGGGGCGTATCTCATCATCGGAACCATCAGTTGGATCGTGACACAGAATCTGGCCGTCCCGTTGCGTCCGATCAGGCTACGTCCGGCGCTCAGGGAGGCTCGCTCGAAGTGGAAGACCTTCGTCGGGACTGGACTTCTCAGCACCGTCCTATCGATCCTTATCGCGATCCCGACATGCGGTATCGGCTTTTTTGTGACGAGTGTGCTTTGGATGGTGCTTGCGCCGGTGGTGATGATGGAGAACAAGCGCGGCATGCAGGCGATCAAACGCTCGCAGCAGCTTGTGCGACGTTCGCTTACGACATCGGTCGCGGCCTTCATCATCATGTTCATGATCCCGGCCGTGATCGCCGGCTCGATCTCATTTGTCGTCAATATCACGGCAAAGGCCTTGGACAAGGAGACGGGCAAGGTCCAGATCATCGATCAGAATGCACCCCAGCAGCCGGGTGCTGCCCCGAACCCCTCATCGGTCGTCGAGGCCGGCCACGTCGCTGAAGGAGGCGACGATACGGTGACATTTGGGATCGGCAACAACCGGGCGATCCGGATAAACAATGAGCAGTCGAAGGATATGCGGACGCGGCTAAAAGATGCCGCCCTCGAGTCCTTTCTGCAGATCATGCTATTGCCGACGCAGATCCTCGTCTATTCGTTTACTGCGATCATCGTGGCCTTGCTGTATCTGAAGACCAGGCAGGCGGCCGGGGAACCGCTACAGGATCTTTTGGAGAAATTCGAGGAATCTGAGCATCCAAGAAAGAAGTGGCAGGAACGTGTTCGCCAACGACTGATCCAGTCGGGCCGGATCACCAGTCGCCCGAGTAATGAAAGAGATATTCCTTAGATCTGTACTTCTCCTTTGCATCATCGCCTCATACGCCGCCTTCGCGGCGGCGCAGTCGGTGTCGCGTGAGCTCAAGATAAATGATGGCGGGACGCTGGTCGTGATGAATCGCAGCGGCCGGGTTGATGTCACCGCGAAGCCGGGCACGTCGGTCGTTTCCCTTAACGCCGCGTCCACTTCCTCGTTGGTTGAAAGCGAGGTGAAAGTCGAGGAGGGTGGATCCGTCCGCATCGAGACAGCTCCTTCTTCGCCCTCGAAGCGGATCGACATCACGCTCGTAGTTCCTGAGCGAATTAAACTAAAGATCGAAACATTGGAGGGCGAGGTCCGGGCCGCAGGCGATCTCGAATCGGTAGAGGTCCGAACCGAGACCGGAACTATCGCCGCGGATGTTCCAACATCGGATCTTCGCTACAACTTTCTCTGGACCGCGTCCCGTCCGAGGTACCTTAGCGACATCGAGCTCGAGGAAGTAAAAGAAAAATCGGGTGGAAAGTTCGAGCTAAAGGGAAAGTTCACCGATAAGGAAGAAACTGAGAAGACCACGAGCGAGGAAACGGCTGAAGGAAACGGTGCG
>CAMLKY010000324.1 GCA_946480545.1 uncultured Acidobacteriota bacterium | reverse complement strand
ATTTTGTGGTTATCTTCGTTCGCGAGATTTTCGAACTTGTTGGACACGTCAAAATCTAAGCACGAAACACACGAAAGAACACGAAACAACTGACGCGTGAGTCTCAGCACGCAAGGCCCCCGGGCTGTCACGACCGCTCCGGTTCTGATCTGTAAGGCATCAATGATTTAGAATCTAAATTGATGGTGGCTGCAGCTCCAGATGAAAAGGTCCGTGTCTTCGAGGCACATCGGGGGCGGTTGTTTGGGATCGCTTACCGGATGTTGGGGACGCGGGACGATGCCGAAGACATTGTGCAGGACGCGTACATTCGCTGGCACGACGCCGATGTTGATGCGATCGAGAACCCGGAGGCGTGGCTCGTGACGATCGTGACTCGGCTGTCGATCGACAAACTGCGGAAGGCTTCGTCACAACGTGAAACCTATATCGGCCCATGGTTGCCGGAGCCGATCGTGACGTCTAATTCACCTCAGGATGATCTGGAACTCGCCTCGAGTCTTTCACTAGCGTTCATGACGATGCTCGAGCGGCTCACACCTAATGAACGAGCAGTCTTTCTCCTTCACGACATCTTCGACTACGACTATCCCGAAATCGCACGCGTCATCAACAAGACACAGCCTGCGGTACGACAGATGGTCCATCGTGCACGCGAGCGCGTGCGCACAAAGAAGACTCGATTTCGTCCGGACCCTTCGGAACATCGGGAACTCGCCGAGCGATTCCTTGCCGCCGCGTACGCACCCGACGAGCACGCCCTGTTCAATCGGTTCTCTAGCGACGTCGCCATCGTAAGTGACGGCGGCGGCAAGGTGCATGCGGCACGTAAGATCGTGAAGGGGTATCCGAAGGTGATCCGACTTTTCACTGTAGCGTTACCTCCCATCCGAGAGCATCTCACAGCCGAACTGATCGAGATCAACGGTGAGGTTGGCATTGTCGAATACTACGATGGACAGCCGTTCGCCGCGAACACGCTGGTGGTCGAAGATGGAAAGATCGTCCGGCTGCTTCGTGTGATGAACCCCGACAAACTCACAGCTTTCAAAAAGTAATTTCATCCGATCTGTCACAGATTTCTGCGTGACCCGTCTTTGATAGTGAGCGGCGAATTAAGCCGCGAGCATTTATCAAAGGAGTCATGATTATGGAACAGAGAATTAATGCGTTTGAAAAAGGACAGGGTGCATTGAAGGCGATGCTGGGAATAAAGACGTATCTCGCGAAGTCTTCGCTTGAGAAAAACCTGCTGCATCTGATCGACTATCGCGTGTCGCAGATAAACGGGTGTGCATACTGTCTCGACATGCACTCAAAGGACCTCAGACACGAAGGCGAATCCGAGCAGCGAATTTATCTCGTCAGCGCGTGGCGTGAGACGCCGCTTTTCACCGATCGTGAACGAGCGGCGCTGGAGTGGGCTGAGGCTGTCACGGAGCTCGGTAACGGTCACGTTCCGGATGAAGTTTTCGAAAAAGTGAAAAAGGAATTCTCGGAAGAAGAGCTGATCGACCTGACGCTTGCAGTCGCGGCGATCAACACATGGAACCGTCTGAACATCGCGTTTCGAACAACGCCGGGGAGTTATCAACCGGGACAGTGGTCGACCGCGGCAACTGTGAGTTGACGCCGGGCTCTCTGCGAGCTTAGCGAGCTTTGCGTGAGAAAGATTTTTCACGCAGAGTTCGCAAAGCTCGCAGAGGAATCGCGGTTGCTACATCGTAGGTGTTTCTGAGTGTTTCCTTAGCTGGAGTCCGATCGCACCAAACGCGATCACGAACATCGCTCCGCTCAAAATAACGGCGGGTTGGATGAAGGCGATCCGTCCGATAGGAAACGCGACAGCACCGATCGCGAGGACGAGTGCGATAGGCCATTTGGCACGATCGGTGAGAAGCAGAGCGACGGAAAGCGTCAACAATCCCAGCGGCCACGTCAGCCCGATCATCTGAGTTGATGCGACGAGTTTGAATGTCGCGCGAAGCCGATCAACCGCGGCGAGATCGCCGTGTTCGGCCAGCACCGCATGCGTGCGAAACAAGACCTGCATGCTCGCTCCCGCCATCGCACCGAAGAAAGCTAGTACGCCGCCTACATACGCGAGCCGGCTGCCGCGTTTGGCAAGTGAGTAGGCGAACCCGATGACCGCAGGCACAAACAGAGCGAATGCCAGCCACATCCCGATGGTCCATTCGAAATCACGATTGGTAGCGATGTGAAATATGTCGATCGAAAGGATCAGGATCGGTGCAACGATGGCGCACAATCCGGCCAGGGCCAGGAAGCGTGATTCAGGATTGGGCATAATTTTCAGGGTGTCGAAGCGAAGATATATTACGAACGCCGCCGCCGGATTGCAATCACTCCTTAACGCGTTCTAGCTGGCGGATCTGCTCCATGACGAGATTAAGGTCGAGCTTGCTCGTGTCCTCGACCCTCGCGCAGATCCACATCAACAGATTGTCCTGCGCATTGCCTCGTTCCTTTGCGACCGAGTAGGGAAGATCTTCGCGGAATGTGACCATCGAATACTTTGAGAAATAGTCGGGAAAGGTCTGCTCGAGTCGGGTTTCAACTTCGCGCTTGCGTTGAAAGATCGGATTCGCCGTCGCGTCGCGCATCTCGTAGAAATTCTCTTCCGCCATGTCGGCGATCGCATCCGTATTGATCTTTCGCGCCCGGCCGTATTCTTCGTACACCGTCTCCCATTCGGGACCGTGCTTTTCGAGCAGCGAGTCGAGCACCCGCACATCCTCAAAGGCGCAGTTCATTCCCTGGCCATAGAAGGGAACGATCGCATGCGCCGAATCTCCCAGCAGAAGAGCCTTGCCCTCGACATTCCAGGGCCAGCACTTCACTGTACCGAGTTGCCCTGTTGGATTGTCGAAGAAATCCTCGACAAGTGTGGGCATGAGGGGAACTGCGTCGGCGAATTCGCGGCTGAAGAAACTCAATAGTGATTCAGCCTCGGATTCGCGCGGACGGGGCGGATCTGATCCTGCATCGGCGTTTATCCGCGCAAATCCACGGCTGACTTCTTCAAAGCTGTCTAATCCATGCGTTGCCAAGAACAACGTGCACGTAAAACTCGCGTCGGCGTTTGGCAAGGCGATCATCATGAACTTGTGACGCGGCCAGATGTGCAGGGCGTTTTTCTCGAGCAGGAACTCGCCCGTCCGACCGGGCGGGATGTGCAATTCTTTATAACCGTGCTCGAGAAAGACCGACGTTGATTCGAAGCCCGGTATGCGTTCCTCCATCGCCTGTCGCACCGCAGAGCCGGCGCCATCGGTCGCAATCACAGTATCGCCGCGCATCGTCCGCCCGTTCTCAAACTCCACTTCGCCGGACACAGGGTCAAAGTTGATGCATCGCGTGTTGAAAACAAATTGCACACCGGGATACTTCTCGGCTTCGTTCATCAAAGCGATATTCAGCCCGGCACGCGAAACAGAATTTATGTACTCACCCTGGCGACCGCTGTAAGGAAGAAGCTTGGTCTCGCCATCGACGGCGTGGATCATGCGGCCGTACATCGGAACGGCTTCGGCGAGCATGTACTCATCCATCCCGATCTCACGAAGCGCCGCGATCCCTCGGTCTGAAAGTGCGAGGTTGATCGAGCGTCCCGCATCGACATCCTCGCGCCGCATATCCCCCCGCGCTTCGAAAACGTCAACCGAGTACCCGCGGCGTGCGAGGTAGATCGATAAAAGCGAACCCGCGAGGCCGGCTCCGATGATCACAACCTTTGACATATTACGTAGAATTGGCCACAGAGCACACAGAGTGATTTCGTGCGGAGAGCGACTCTGTGCCCTCTGTGGCTAGACGCTCAAACACTCATTCAGAATCTTGGCGAACCGATGTAC